>CAYRFA010000049.1:0-5138 GCA_964423435.1 uncultured Gammaproteobacteria bacterium
ACCATGTTTTTGACATTTCTTCTTGGGGGAGTATTTGCTCTCACAACCGGTACGTCACTTGCTATACTTCGTTATTTTGAAGGCAAACCTCAGCTCACGGTCTTTTTTATGGAAAAAGCAGGAAGTGCTGAAGCTGATGCTTTGAAGATGACATTGGAAGGAACGGGGAAGGTTGCTTCGACAAAATTTGTATCAAAAGATGATGCGCTTGTTATTTATAAAGAACAGAATAAAAATGACCCGCTTCTTTTAGAAATGGTGACAGCGGATATTCTTCCGGCATCTCTTGAGGTAACGGCCACTGAGCCAAAATTTCTTTCAGAGCTTGAGCCGATGATCAAAAAGGCTGACGGGGTTGAAGAAGTGATTTTTCAAAAAGACGTTGTTGACGCGCTTTTATCATGGACCAACGCAATCCGGATTATCGGAGGTACGCTTGCAGGACTTCTTGCGATTGATTCACTTCTTATTATCATGACAGTCATTGGGCTTAAGATTGCGATGAAAAAAGAAGAAATTGAAATATTGAAGCTTATTGGCGCGACACAGTGGTATATCCGGAAACCATTTGTTATTGAAGGAGGAATTTACGGAATAGTTGGTGCGTTTTTCGCATGGCTCATTATGACCATTCTTCTTCTTGTGTTTCGATCAAGTTTGCTGTCATTTTTAGGTGCAATTCCTGTTATTCATGCGCTTCTCGTTAATCCGTTATCATCAGTATTTCTCCTTTCTGCATTCGCGTTTCTTGGGATTCTTTGTATCACCGGATTTCTTCTTGGCGCTGTAGGAAGCTTAATCACGCTCGCTCGGTATATTAAATTTTAATCATGCATGAAGAAACTAATAGCTATAGTATTTCTTGCTGGCGCCTCGTTATGTATAAGTCCGTTTGTTTTCGCTCAGGATATTTGTCAGGAACAAAATCCATGTGTCGGGAAACAGGGGGATGATGCGGTATCTTGTTATCAGCAGGTTGTGGATAGTTGCGGTAAAGCGAAAGAAACCCTCGCTTCTCAAATACATTCATTCGATACACAAATTCAATTAACCACATTTCAGATTGCAAGTATTAAACGGTTGATAGACAGTCTTTCTATCGAAATAACAGAACTTGAAAATGAAATTGAACGGTTGGATTTACTTCTGTTGAAACGCCTTGAACTTCTTGTTACCAGGATACCGGAATCATATAAAAGAAGTGTTGTTCCGGACTTCGGAATTACATTTTTAAGCAGTAGCCTTACGGATATTATCACGAGACAAAAATATGTTATGTTTGTGCAGAAAAGGAATGCGTTTTTGTATACACAGCTTCAGCTTACTCAAAATAATTTCAATGATAAGAAAAAATTACGAGAGGATAAAAAAGCAAGACAAGAAACAGCGAAGCGCGATCTTGAACAAAAAAGTCTACAACTCACGCAGCAAAAGAAGGCAAAAGACACATTGCTATCTCAAACCAAGGGTCAGGAATCGGTTTATCAGAGTTTGCTCGCTGATGCGAAAGCAAAACTCGCGGGTTTTGCGAGTTTTGCCGATAGTCAGGGAACAGGATTATTAGATAATCAAACAAAATGTGACAGCTGGGGATGTTATTACAATCAGCGTGATAATCAGTGGGGGAATGCGCTTATTAATGGACAAGGAACAGGGTGTGGAGGGGCATGTTCTATTGCTCGCGTGGGCTGTTTAATTACTTCTGTCGCAATGGTAGTAAGTCATCTTGGTAATCGAGATATTTTGCCAAAGGATATCGCTTTTTCCGGCACCGGTAATTTTTCAGTCGGTACAGCTATGCTTATGAGAGGATCAATTTATGTTAAGGGAAAGACGATAACACGAACATCAATATCATCGTTAAATCCTGATGTTGTTCGTGATGGACCTGTTATTGTTGGTGTTTATTACGGTCCGTTTGGAACACATTTTGTCGTTGTAAAAGGGTATGAAAACGGAAAGTATATTATGCATGATCCTTATGAGAATAATGGAAGTAATATCTCATTTACAGACAAATATTCGTTAAATAGTATTTTTGAGGTAGATAGAGTTACAATGAATTAATTAATCTCATATCTATGTCTGCCCGGGCGCCAATTATTGTTGGAATAGCAGCGTTATTGTTCTTTCTTCCGTTTTTCGTTTCTGCAGCGACATCCATTTCTTTTTCAAGTATTCCTGCAACAATAGATCAGTCTCAGGAATTTGAAGCTGATGTTGCACTTATCTGTACTGGTTGCACCAGTGATTCGTTTATACGTGGTGTATTTTACCCCAGCGGTACGAGCTATTTTGGGTATACACAAAATAATACAGGTATGTGGATTAATGCATCAGGCTCAAGTTGTTCAGAGTATTTCAAAATAGCCTCAACTGATCTAGTGGAGGGAAGTTGGAGCGGGAAAATAAAATTTAAGCCGGATATCGAAAATTCATTTTATTCAAACCCGGGTGAATTTTTGTTTAAAATCGGACGGTATACAGGAAGCTGTGGTACGCCAACATGGTCTTCAGAAAAGACAATAACCATTACTGGTCCAACAGCAACTCCGACGAATACTCCGGTTCCAACAAATACACCTACAAATACACCTGTTCCTACAACGACAAATACTCCGATTCCGACAAAAACGTCGACTCCTACATCTACTCCCACTCCGAAGGCTACACCAACGATTGAATTAACCCCTACTTTGGTTTTGAGCCCGACAGGAGAGGTGTTGGGTGCTCAAGATGAAAAGCCGCCTAATAACAAGCCGTATATTATTGCACTTCTGTTTATTTCTGTCGGATGTGCGCTACTTGCAGCTGTGTTTGTTATAAAAAATCGTCTATACTTAAAGAAATGAAATATATCCGATTTTGGCTTCCAGTCGTATTATGGATGGCAGTGATATTTAGCTTTTCTTCCCGCCAGAAAGTTGCATTTACCGACTCATATATTCTCAGTTTTCTGTTTTTTAAAACAATGCATTTGATTGAATACTACATGTTATATGTTCTGACGTATCGGGCAATACGAAATACAACCAAAAATAAAAAAAACGCCTGGATTATCGCATTTATTATTACAAGTGTGTATGCAATAACGGATGAAATTCATCAGTCTTTTGTTCCGACAAGGGAAGGGAAGCTCCGTGATGCTATAATTGATATGTTTGCAGGAGGACTTGCATGGATAACACTCAAACAATTATTACAAAAAATGCCAAAGAAACTCAAAGTGTGGGCGAGAAATTGGCAACTTCTATCGTAAATGATAGTAGTTTTCCTCGGATTTATTGTTTATACGGTGAACTTGGGGCAGGGAAGACGGTATTTACCCAAGGGTTTGCAAAAGGATTAGGATTCCCCTCCCGTCTGGTCTCCCCTACGTTTATCATTATCAGGCGGTATGATCTCAAAAATGACGTACGATTTTTTTACCATGTCGATTTATATCGGTTGCAAAAAATAGAAGATATTGAGAGTTTAGGTATATTTGAAATATTTGACGATAAAGATGCAATTATCGTTATTGAATGGGCTGAACGGTTGGGTGCTCATTTGCCGAAACATCGAATGGATGTACGTCTTGCGATTTCAGGTGATGAAGAAAGGGTCATTACGTATGAATAATGAAATGATACAGGCTATAAAAGTTTTAAATTCAGGAGGAATTATTATTTTTCCTACAGATACTGCATTTGGGGTTGGGTGCAGGATAGATAACCAAGATGCAATTGATAGGGTGTTTCGAATACGAAACCGACCCATGACTCAAGCCTTACCTATATTAGTCGGTAGTTGTGAGCAAGCACTCACCTACTATCGTTCCCCATCAGATATTGTGCGACATCTTATGGAAACGTATTGGCCGGGGGCTCTTACGATAGTAGATCAATGCAAAAAAGAATTAATATACTCCCCTATCTGCGCAGGTGGAGAAACTGTTGGATTGCGGTGGCCAAACCATCCAGTTCCTCAGGCGCTTATCGAAGGAGTTGGAGTTCCTATTGTCGGACCGTCAGCTAATTTTCATGGGAAACCGACTCCATATACGGTATCCGATCTTGATTCTGCGTTTGTATCTCTTGTGGATTTTATAGTTCCGGGTGTTTGTGCAATTAATCAAAGTTCAACGGTAGTTGATTGTTCCGTCGATCCATACAAAATTATCCGGCAAGGTGCGATTGTATTATGAAACTTATTATTGATACACGAAGCAACGAAAAAACAATCATAGCCCTTGTTGTGGATGGAAAAAGGATGGAAGAATCGCTTCAAACAAATCACGTCCATTCACAGGCCGTATTGCCTCTTATTGAAAAATTACTTAAGGAAAATAACTTTTCTCTGAAAGATATTAAACAGGTAGAAGTTCCTGTTGATTCTGGCTCCTACACTGGCCGCCGCGTCGGCGCGGCAATCGCTACCACACTTGGGATTCTTCTCAACATACCCGTCAATGCAATGAGATCCCCTGCACAGATACATATCCCCTACGAAAAAGATACATGGACTTCTTTGCTATCATGTACCGTTACATGATAGCAAAGAACTGAAGAAGAAAACAGTCCAATTCAATCCGCGAGTGGTATGAGTCTTGCATGTTTTTCAAGGCGGGTGACGCGTGTATTCAGTCGATCGTGAATACCTACGTGTAATTCTTGTTCATCACGGTATTTTTGAAAATCTCCAGCCATTTTATCAACTGACATTAAAATTTTATCCAGTGTTTTTAACCGTTTTGGAAGCTCATCTAGTCCCGTCTCGCGGAATTTGTCATCCATAATATCTCGAACGTCGTCGGCTGTCAGGTGTATCTGTTTTTTCATACGTTCTCACAATACTCCGTGAAAAATTCTCTGTCAATGATAACTTTATTCACAAGCTGGCGTTTTCTTCTTGACCTGCTATGATATTTATATGCAGCATTTTTTGAGGCATTTTTTCTTACCGCACCATTCAAATAATCATAGGGCGAAGGCGCTCCACATCGATTCCCTTCTTTGTTACGTGCTTCTTTTTGCCATATTGAATTTAAGTATTAAGATTATTCATCGGGATTTTCCATCTGTTTTAGGGTATGCAACAGATATTAGGGTTGATGCGCTCCTTGCTTCAACAAATGCCAAACGGATAAGTTTGGGTCT
>CAYRFA010000050.1:0-5103 GCA_964423435.1 uncultured Gammaproteobacteria bacterium
AAAAAATCCTCAAATGTTCTTGGTATATCGAATGTCAATGATGCGAGTGTTGTTTTGAAATTGTCCTATGGTACGTTTGACGCGCTGTTTCCAGGAGACGCGGATAGCCGTGTAGATAGAGAATTAATAAAACTTCCGTTATTAGATGACATTGAAATTTTAAAAGTCCCACACCACGGTTCTAAAACCGGTATGACTGAAGGCTTTTTCCAGTGGCTCGGCCCTATTAAACTTGCCGTTATCTCAGTTGGAAAAAATTCGTACGGCCATCCGGGTGCTGAAACCATAACGCGGTTGGAAAAAATCGGCGCTCAGGTCCTGCGGACGGATACAAAGGGGAATATTGAAGTGGTAAGTGATGGAAAAGGTTGGGATATGAAATGGACAGAATGACAGCGCTTGCGGTTATATCCGTATGTGGGATAGTATAGAACCACCATGGAGTATTTTACGCTTGAAATTGGCACATTGACCAGAAAACTTCCTCTCAGTTATGTTAGTAGAAACACCCGTCTTGCCAGTTTTTCTCTGTTAGGAGATGTTGAGCTGGTTGATTATTTAGCCGATACGATTGCTTTGAAATTGAAACATATTGACTTTGATTATGTCGTCGGTCCTGAAGTAAAAGTTGTTCCTCTTGTTCATGGGATTGCAAAACGATTAGGCCATAAGCGCTATATTATCTGCCGCAAAAGCGTCAAACCATACATGGTTTCGCCTGTTATTCTTAAACCGCTTCCTACTGCCCCAAAACATGCAAAACCGCTTGTTATAAGTGGGCTTGACGCGGAACTTCTTAAAGGAAAAAAAGTGGTGATTATTGATGATGTGGTTTCAACAGGTGTCACGATGCGGATGTTGGATGTGCTTATGGAAAAGGTCGGCGCAACAGTAGTTCTTCATATTGCTGTATGTAAACAAGGAACACAATTTAGTGACAGTGCGCATATTATTTCTCTTGCAGAGCTTCCAATAGTGAAAGATTCTTAAAGTGTCTTCTTGACAACCAATACAAGTATCCGTATAACAGAAAGTAACAGCGTAATAACCCCATCTCCTTGAGGGGCAAGAGATATGCACAAAGAGGAAGAACCACGATTGGCGACGCAATTCCAGACGACTCTATCGTGGACTGAGCTACCCGCAAACAGCGGGTTTTTTTATGGAAATCCTGAAGTGTCGAATCCGGTTTTTGCGCTCTATGATCAAGCTTTTGACCAAGCAGAACAGGAAGTTGATGAAATAGTTGGAGAGTTGTCTATGGAAGACTTTCATATGGTACTTATGTCTGCACGCCGCGTCGGGCGTATCATGGGAAGGCAATTTCCAGAACCACATCAAACACAATGGGTAATAGAAGATGTTGCTCTTGTTGACAACATTGTTTTACCAGAATCATTCGTTAAAATACATCTTCATGCTGTCCACTCCGTTGTGATGGCATATCAGCCAGTATGGGAAGAATTTGTGAAAATGGCTGCAGGGAAGACAGGTGATCTAAACAAGGATGAAATTGACATCGTTGCTTTTCATCTCGTAGAAGATCTTATTTTTTGGCGGTGGTTTCCTCGCGATGAACATCCTGCACGCGCACTTTCCCAGCACATTGCAGCAACATTGAAACATCTTCACCAGGAGTCCGTACGGTCCATACCAGAAGGAATCTCACTTGATGATGTGCTTTTGGAAAAGATTTCGGATGGGATCGGAGGATCGTTAGAAGATCGATTGGTAGAAAAAGAAAGTTTTCTTGAACAGTGTCAGACCTTAGGGATGACACCTGAGGAAGCGCTCTCAATCATCGGATCGCAGGATGAGCCGCGTTCGGCTATGCACGCTGCCGGAACACGGTATTATTTCCCGGTACCTGTTTCTCGCCCGCAGGCCATCTGGGGATTTCTGGCAGAAATTTCTCCGCAAGGTCGTTTTGCAGTTCTTCATAATCTTGGCTATCTTTATCCTCATGAATCGCAAAAACAAGTCGAAAAAGAAATTGGGCTTAATCCGGGGCATTTGAAAGCGATTCTGGCACAAGCGCGGAAGCAGATTATATCGCTATGGCATGCGGATCATTATGAAAGCCGGATGTTTTCTATTGAAAGCATTCGTGAGTTGATACATGAGGCAGAGACAACCGGAGTTGTTGTGTACCGGTTCCATAATGGTCGTGTTGATAAGCCGACCAGTCTTCGGACGCGACTGCGGCATATTGTTGAAGCGCAAGGACCTGCTGTTTTGGATGAGTTGAGTGTAGACAGAGCTTCGGTTGCTCGTTTGGTTATCCAAGGATATTCTGCTGAAGAAGTTGCCAGTCAACTGTCTATGAATCCAAAAACGGTAAGAAATCATATGAGTCAAGCAGTACTAGTTCTTTCTCGGAGCATGTCTGTTTAAATAAAAAGCTCCACCTTCATGATGCAAATATCATGTCAGTAGAGCTTAGAAACATCTGCAACACACCTCTCTTTTTATTTTCATCCCGTTTTGCGGGACAAAAACGAAAAGAGAGGCGGTATCCGGATAGGAAATGGCAACGGATGACCGTCCCCCAAAAAAATTCTCTTTTCGTTTACTAATTTATTTGATGGTTTTTTTCTTGTCCTGCTGTTCATTGCGGACAATATCCCATATCATAAGGAACACAATAAGACTGAAGAGCACGATAGCGATTATTGTTTTCCAATCTGGGAAATAGATGGCGCCGTAGATCAGTGTGCTGAGCAATAGCAATATGAATAGCGTAATGGCAATTACCCCTGTTTTTCCAAAGGTTTGAACTAATGCTTTCCAAGCGGTTTTCATGGCTTTCTCCTTTTTGATTGTCTGCTCATAAAAAATGCGATGAGCAGAATGAATAGGATAACGCCATCGCAGATTACAAGACCAAAATATTGGCCAATGTAGCTGCGAATTGCGTCAAATATGGCCAGAATGGCAAAAATGATACAAACCCATTTAAAAGGGGTCATGAAGTGGTTTCTCCTTTTCCGGATATGAAAGGCCGCCAGCTGGTCGGGCCAGTTTTTTGTAAAGAACGTGCAAATGAATCTAGGGCGAGTATACTGCGCAACGTTCCTCTTGACAAGACGGATATCCCGTAGTATATTTTCTTTTTGTAACAAGTTAATAGGGCGATGATGAGGAAAGGCGAAAGCCCTCGAGCCTCGGAGTCCAGAATCGAAAAAATTTATTGAAAAATAAAAAGTAGATTCGTAAATGAGGGAAATACACGTTCCGTCAAGGCATTACGGGCGTTTTTGTGTTTTATACACGTATTTCTACACATAGGGTGGCACCACGCCAATTGACGTCCCTTTGTACTTCCATCCCTCTTTAGGGGTGGAGATACAAGGGGATTTTTTTGTGGAGAAATATATGCAGCCAGAACAATGTCATCATCATGAATACGATCAAACGCACGCAGCGCTTCAGGCGTTTGAAGGAGTGTTGGCAAAGGAATTATCAGTACCCATTGCGCATTCTTATATGCAAACACTTATTCATGAATTAGGAGGTGCAAATCAACCATATGAAATGTTACTTGCGTATGGGAACGTGTTACATGAACAAATAGGATTGGAAATATATGGTCCTCTTCTTGTTGGATATTGCCAGTGGGTAGAGCAGATGTGTGAACAAATTGGTCATACGGGACTCGTTCATATGGCACTTCGTGATGGGGCACCAATGTTATCTGCCGCAACAGTTTTATGGAAAGATACAGATATTGTTCCGCATGGGGTCTATGTCAATCGTCCGATTTTGGGAATTGAAGATGAGATTTCTGCAGATGTAGAAGGAGCTGATGCGTATGTGTTGCACTATTTAGCACAGCAAGGTATCCATCCAAATGGGAAATTAGTTCTCTGTGATAGTGGTGCGTGGGGGACCGTGGTTAAAGAAATGAAACAAAAACTCCTTCCTGATACTCAGTTTTATCCATTATTTTGGTACAGTCATAACCCGTATATTCCTGGATATCTTAATAGTCTTTTGCAAGAACTGGGACACCCTGATAGTGTAGGTGAAATTGTCAATGATTCACTCGAATGCGTGTTTCCTCAATGTTGGGAGCGTCCGACGCACACAACTATCTTACCATCTGGTCATATTAATGTTGTTTTGACACCAAACGTGCCACTTGCAGTTGCATGGGGAGAAAGTGCGTTAAATGGGGTAGTCAAAGCTGCTACGAACTACAAGCAAGGAATATCGCATGAAGAAGAGTTAGATGCGCTTCACGCCATTGTTATTTCCTCGAAGTATGCACAAGAATCAGGAACATGGACTGGTGTTTTACCAGATCATACACCAACGTGGTCACGGGGACAGGAGTTTTTATCAGCGTGGCCAAAGGATTTATTACCATAATCATATGATGCAAACACCATTTTCTCTGTTTATAAAACAAAAAAATGTCATTGGAATGCTTCATTTTGCTCCGCTTGCGGGTGAGCCTGGACATCTCTCTATTGATGTTGTTGTAAAACATGCAATGAGAGACATCAAGGCATTAAATAAAGGAGGTATTAATGGGATACTTGTTGAAAACTGGTACGCAGATAGTGTGACCCCGTATGTGACGAAAGCAACTGCATTATGTTTTGAACACGTGCTACAGAAAATTGCTCCACGCATTCATGTTCCATGGGGCATCAATGTGCTCCATAATGACTATCCGCTTTCGTTTTCTCTTGCGAAAAAATTCCATGCAGATTTTGTCCAACTGGATGTATTTGTTGACGACGTGAAGAGTGCATTTTCATATAGTCAAAAGGCCAAACATCATCCGTTTAAAATCCATCCAGATTCAGAGGTAATTGGGCACTATGCAAAGAAAGCCGGTATTCCATTTATTACCTTTATCCAACCAAAACATTACGAAATGCTGATAAAAAACAAATCACTGCTCCGTAGCGCTCGAAAGGCAAAGAGATTTGGTGCATCTGGCGTGATTGTAACTAAAGCAACAGGGGTTGCGCCGGAGATGCAAAAGATCAAAATGTTAAAAAACGCGCTCGGTACATTTCCTGTTGGCGTTGGGAGCGGAGTAACAGTAAAAACAGTCAAACAATTCTTATCAGTAGGAGATTTTTGTATTGT
>CAYRFA010000051.1:0-4911 GCA_964423435.1 uncultured Gammaproteobacteria bacterium
CTCGGTTTATTCCCTTTACCATTCATGAATTTCCCAGTTACTCGTTTGTTGTATCTGATGTGCATGGTCATGTACTCTCTCTTCCATTTGTGTTACTTGCTATCGCACTGCTTCTCTATATGTTTACTTCAGAAGTTATAAAACGAATATCTCACATGGTGTTTTATGGTTTTCTCCTCGGAGTTCTTCTTATGACTAATGCACTTGACGGCCCTATCTACGGACTGTTATTTGCCGTTGGGTGGTTTGTATTTATGATTCTTCCAAACAGAAAAAAATGGAAAACACAGTGGTGGAATTTCATATATCCAATCGGATATGTCGCGCTAGTTGCACTAGCAACCGCTCTTCCATTTCTGTTTTACTTTAATTCATTCGCCACAGGCATTGGCGTTAATTGTCCACCTGCGTTTTTAGCGGATTCCAAGATTGGCCCCTTTATCTTTGAAGAAGTGGAAAAGTGTCAACGCTCACCATTGTGGATGATGTGGCTTTTGTGGGGATTTTTTTGGTTCAGTGGCGCTTGGCTATTTGTAAAGAAATTATGGAAAAAAGACGATCAGAATAGTCCAATCCAACGAACACTAAAAGTGTTCTATATTGTAGGAATTGCACTTATTATTTTCCCTGAATTTCTGTACGTCAAAGATATTTACCCCGCGCATTTTCGTAGCAATACCATGTTCAAACTCGGTTACCAGGCATTTATCTGGTGGTCGGTTATTTCCGGATTTGTGATAACGCACGTTGTTTTTTTCATGAAGGATAAATCACAACGAATTCTTAGAGCAGTCATTATTTTTCTTTTTGTTCCCCAAGTGTTTCTTGTATCGATATTTCCCATATTTTCGATCCGTTCATACTTTGGAGAACTGAAAAAATATGAAGGAATCTACGGACTTGGATGGTTAGAAAAAGAACTGCCAGATAGTAGCGCTGCGATTGAATGGCTGAATAGTCAATCTAAGGATGCGGTCATCGTCGAGGCTGCGGGGGATAGCTATACTGATTACAACCACATTTCTTCCTTTACCGGGCTTCCAACGATCACTGGATGGGCGGTACATCAGTGGTTATGGCGAGGAAGCTACGATATCGTGTCTCCTCGGCAGGAAGACGTGCGAATGATTTATGAATCAACAGATGTTCAAGATGTGCGGTTGATACTTGAAAAATACCATGTCCGCTATATTATTGTTGGCAAGCAGGAACGCGAGAAATACGCAAATTTACAAGAGGAAAAGTTTCTCCAGCTCGGCCGCGTTGCGTTTCAGTCGGGAACAACCACTGTTTATGAAGTGAAATAAAGACAAACGAGGGAACAAAGAAGAACAAAGAAAAACCCAGTGGGTGTGCGATGGTCTGCACACCCCTTAGGGAGTCGAAAGTGTTCATTTTAATCTGTAAGCATTCCTCAGAATTCGGCTGAATAAACCGATGATTCCAAGAGAGATTAAGATTATGCCAAGAACGGTTGGCCAGAATCCTATTAAAACACTTTCAACGAGCAGAAGAACAATAAATCCTCCCAGGATAAGAAGAACGATGAATCCCCCGATAGGTATTTCTTTTATTTGTTTTACGATTTTATTTAACACGGCGCCTCCATTATCCTAATTGAATGATTAGGAACTCGTTATAAATTAACTAATTAATCTACAATGAATTCCTAACCATTCATGTTCCCTCGTTTGGTAAAGAGCAAAACATTTCTTATTTATCGCAATTGATAAGAGAAATGGTTGGCAGAATGAGCAGAATAGGTAATATATACAATAATAATGAATAAAAGTCAAAAGGTATGATGGTGTATCAACTCTTGACAGAGTATGTAAAACATGGTTAAATACGCCTTGGTTAGTTGATTCCTCTTGTAAGAAATGTAATTTCCAAGAAAATTCCTAAACAAGTGACGAATTTGCTGTATGTATTAATCTAAATTTCCAAAAAGCGTTGTTGCTGATACGTAAAACGATCTAAAACTTCCGTTTTCACCGTCTGAAGCACACGACTTCCTATATTATGGCCTACAAAGCCTCTGTAAAAAAAACAACTTCTAAGAAAAAAACTGAAGAAGTGAAAGCCACAAAAGAACTAAAAGAATCCAAAACACCGGAACCAGTTGAAGTCCCAAAACAAGGATTATCTATCGATGATCTCATTGGTGGACCAGGTTCTGAGGCACCAGTTGTTCCTTCAAAGGAAACGACAGTTGTTCCTGAGATCTCTATCGAACAAGTAGTAGCGCCTACGGTATCAACTACAGCTCCGCAGCCAGTCTATCGATCAACAGCTCCAGGCGGGTATCGACCACAACAATACAATCGTGGTGGAGGAAGATATGACAGGCCAATGGGAGCCCTTCGTTCGTACGGAAATCAAGGCGGATATCAGCAACAAGGGTATCAGTCTCGAGGATATCAAGGTGGGTATAATAGACCTGTTCAACGGGATTTTGTTCCCGCTCCCGATGGGGCTGGGTTTACGGTTGATATTAACGTTCCAACTGAAACAGTCAAGGGAGTTTTAGATCTTACTCCAGAAGGACATGGATTTTTGCGTCCGAAGTTTACTCCAA
Organism: uncultured Gammaproteobacteria bacterium; assembly: GCA_964423435.1. Classification (GTDB taxonomy): domain Bacteria; phylum Patescibacteriota; class Microgenomatia; order UBA10105; family UBA927; genus CAIJMI01. The sequence continues at coordinate 2,579 of CAYRFA010000051.1, forward strand.
GCGACAAAGATGTGTATATTTCCCAATCACAAATAAGACGTTTCTTACTTCGAAACGGCGATGAAGTAGAAGGACAAGCCAGACAGCCAAAAGAAAACGAACGGTACTGGGGACTTTTGAAAGTTGAAAAAATAAATGAAGTGGTTGCTGAGGAAATGGTAAATCGACCTCGATTTGATGATCTCACGCCAATTTATCCCAATACACTTTTACGCCTTGAAACAGGGCAACAACCGCTTTCAACGAGAATCATGGATCTTCTTTGTCCCATCGGCTTTGGTCAACGGGGACTTATTGTTTCTCCGCCAAAAGCAGGAAAAACAACGATTTTGAAAGAAATAGCTGCTGGAGTGACTGCTAACTATCCAAACGTACATCTCATGGCAGCACTTATCGGTGAACGACCAGAAGAAGTAACGGATTTGACCAGAAGCATCAAAGGAGAAGTATTGGCAAGTAATTTTGATGAATCACCACAAGCACAAACAAGAGTTGCTGAAATTGCCTTAGATCGGGCAAAACGGTTGGTTGAAATGGGAAAAGACGTCGTTGTGCTTTTGGATTCAATCACAAGGCTTGCAAGAGCATATAATCTTGTTGTGAATCCATCAGGAAGAACATTATCTGGAGGATTTGATCCGGCAGCACTGTTTCCTGCAAAAAAATTCCTTGGAGCTGCGCGTTGTATTGAGGCAGCAGCAGATAGTGGAAAATCAACAAACGGGTCTCTTACCGTCATTGGCACTGCGCTTGTAGATACCGGAAGCCGCATGGATGACCTTATTTATGAAGAATTTAAGGGAACTGGCAATATGGAGTTGCATCTTTCACGGAAACTCCAGGAACGACGCGTATTCCCCGCAATAGATATCGCGGGGTCAGGCACGCGTCATGATGAGCTCATGCTCGGAGAAGAGGCGATGAAGCGCATTATTACACTTCGGCATATGATCACCTTACTTGGTGATGATGAGCAAACTGTCATGATGATTGATCGACTCGGCAAAACCAAAACCAATGAAGAGTTTTTAGAAAGTTTAAGTCAGGGATAACGCTCTTGTCATGCTGAATTCATTTCAGCATCTCTACTTAACAACTTCTGAAAGTCCTGCGGCTACATGTTTTTTTAGTAAGTTGGCATCAATTGAAGTTTCTAGAAGAGTTTCCATAATTACTAAACCTTGATAAGTAAACATGTCCCATCCGGTGGCATAATTTTTGTTGAGTTTCTTGGCTAATTGAATTAAATTGGTGTTCTCAGTTTCGAAAGTTACATCAACTATCGAATTAAAATTACCAACCAGTTTTTCATTAAAAATGGTATCTGGCTCACTTCCACCCATTTTTGTAAGATTAACTAGAATATCACCTTCAGCTTCAACTAGTTTATCAAGTAAAGAAACCTTCTTAACAAACACAAAATCACTTTTTAATTTTTCTGCTTTATCAATTGTTCGATTATATAACTCAACCTCTTTTGGCTGATGGGAATATTTTGATATTTTATAAAGTAAAGCCTTAGTAACATTACCCGCGCCTACAATAACAATTTTTTTATTAGCTATATTACCTGTTTTTTCAATCGTTTTGAGCATTCCATCACCTGATTGAGTGTATCCTTTTAGTATGCCATTGCTATTTTTTATGAATCCAACTTTTCCAACATATTTTGTTACATCATCTAATTCATCAAGCAATAAAGGTAAGCGTGAATCTGATTCAAAACCAGCTGTAATTGCTCCCGTCAAATTTAATTGTTTCAGTCCTTCAACTAATGGCTTTGGGTCTGGATTAAAAAATAAGAGATACAGTGCATTAATTTTTGCTTCATTAAAAAAAGGGTTATAGACGTTTAGTCCTCTGGGTGAGGCGATTGTATGGAGTCTTCCTATAATTTTAGTATGTTCATCAACCATATTAACAATATATTCTATTATTAGGATAATATCAAAATTTTGGATCCTGAAATAAATTCAGGATGACAAATGAATGCTAATTTATCACCCACCAGTTAAAGGAAATATCGGTGAGAGTTGGTGAGGTGAGGGTGACGGTAAACGAACCTACTTCTTTATTTACAACAGATAATGTTCTATCAGTTGGGGTGGTGGGAGTGATAAAGATGAGTGATTTTGGCCCAACCTTGTCCGTGTTAATGGTTATTGAACTCGTTCCTTTCTCAATCATTGATTCTCCAACTGATGCAGTTTGAGCTGAATTCGTTGCACTTTTATCTACTTCTACAGTAAATTTTTCTGAAGCGAGCTCTTTTGCTGTTAGCGTTCCACTTATACTTGCTGATCCATCAGGAGAAAAAGTTGCTACTGCTATGC
>CAYRFA010000052.1:0-4879 GCA_964423435.1 uncultured Gammaproteobacteria bacterium
GCATATGAGACATATTTTGTAATGTTTTAAGAAATGTCGTATCAACAACCCAATCTCGTATTTGAATTTTTAATCCTCCTAAGACACTTGGCGCAATAGTAGAAGCAATGGTAATTTCATGTCCACTGATTCTTGTTAGAGTTTTTTGAATTTGGCTTTTCTCTTCACTAGTCAGTGGCACAGCGCTATGAACATGCGCCGTGATATCATCTTCAGCATCTTTCGACACTTTAGATAATAATTTTCTTAGTTGCGGAACCTTCGTGTTTGATTCCTGCCCTTTTTGTATGTACGAAACAACGCTTTTGATAAATCCTCGAGCGTTTTTTGTTAATTTAGCCATAAGATGTAATTATCACTATCTAAATAGATTCCAAATCTTTCATCTGCTTTCGCACAATGGTATGTTGCAATTCTTTTGACATAACATTTCCTAATATCCGTTTTGTCATCTCAACTGCAAGTGCTACTGCCTCACGTCGGACTTGTTTATCCATTGATAATTTAAGCTCAGCTATTTCCCTTTTCGCTTTTTCTATCATGTCGTCGGATTTTTTGCGTGTTTCTTCGAGTACAACATGTTCCTCACTCTTTGCTTGTTTCTTCGCCTCCTCTATTAATTTTAGCGCATCTATTCGTGCCTCTTCCATGAGTTTTGCTTTCTTTTCATCCATCTTTTCCCATTCGAGTCTCATTTTTTCCGTAAGTTCCAATCCTTCTTGAATCTTTTTCTTCCGTTTTTCAAGCATTCCTAAAATTGGCTTATACATGAGCCAATTTAACAGTACCATGATAATAGTAAAATTGATAAGCTGAGCGATAAATAAACTCGGCTCAATACCTAATTTATCCATAATGTTCCTTTTAGACGAACTTAATAATAAGCGCTGTAACTAATCCGTAAATAGCAATAGCTTCAGCAAATGCTACTCCCAAAATCATACTAGTTCTTACATCTGACGCTGATTCTGGATTTCTTCCAATTGCTTCCACTGCTTTTGCTGTAATCATTCCAATTGCAAGAGCTGGAAAAATACCACCGACAGCGATTGTTGCTCCTGACATAATAAGTCTCCATGCATCTAAATCCATATAACACCTCCTTTCAATAATTAATTATTCTTCATGCGCAAGTGCGACATTAATAAATACCGATGTTAATGTTGAAAATACCAATGCTTGAATGAATCCAACAAATAATTCTAACATAAGAAACGGCATTGGTGCGATAAATGGCATAAGGAACGCCATGACAGCAAGAAGTACTTCGCCTGCAAAAATATTCCCAAACAACCGGAATGCAAATGATATGACCTTAGAAAGATCTGAAATAATTTCCAAAAACCCTACGAAACCAAGAATTGGATTTTTTATGTTGATAAACCTGTGACTATATTTCATGCCCAATGTCTTAAATCCAAAATACTGCATCGCGATGACCGCGATAATAGCAAGAGCGATTGTCATATTCAAATCCGCGGTTGGTCCACGAAGAAGTGGAACAAATTTTGTTGCATGAGACGACGCTGACTCTGATTGAGTCACGTTTACTTCATCAACTGATAAAATAGCTTCGTGGGTATCCTCAGCTATTTTTTCATCCACTCTTGCCTTTTCCTCAAATTCTATTTGTTCAGCAACAACGGGTTCTGTATATCCAATTGTACCGACTCCTGGAAGAAGTCCGCTCCAATTAGAAATGATAATAAACAAAAAGAGAGAAGCGACAAGGGGAAAGATCATCTTCACATGATGACCAACTACAGAAGAGAAGAACGAATATAATCCTTCTAAGATAATTTCTATAACTGACTGAAAATGATTAGGAATGAGAGAGAGTTTTCTGGTTGATAATAAAGACATAAACAGTAATATCAGCATTACTCCCCACGTCATAAGAAGCGAATTGGTTATTGGAAGTGGCCCAATATGACCAATGGTTTCAGCAGCGAGAGATATATGTAGCGCCATATAATTATTTCTTTGATCTCTTTAAAATAGTTTTAATAACTTCTATAAAATTAATAACAGAAATAACACATCCAACGATAAGTAACGATAATGTCATTTTCGGATACGTATTCCAGACATCATCAAGATATTTACCAATAAGTGTAAGAAACACAATTGGTATTGAAATCGCAAACCCAAGTTCTCCAACATACCCGAGATAGTACATAGTACTATTTCGAGAATTCTTTTCTTTATTCTCTTTCAATTCTTTTTTTTTAATGGGCATCGAACCCGATAGCATTACTTCAAACCTGTTGTCTAAGCCCTGATTACTTTTTTTGAAACTCTTTCGCATGAAACAACAAAATTCCCATGCTTTACATGGAATACACGTATTGTAACGAATGCGTAATTTTTCTGTCAATGCGTAAAATCTATGTAGGAACCGCTTTCAACAATAACGGTGTATCGATCTTCCCTTTGATCAATACGGCCATGAATTTTAAGTATCGCATCACCTACCCAAAGAGATGGATCTTGAGCAAATAATTTAGGAAAAACAACACACTCTATTGTACCAGTTAAATCTTGAAGTTTGACAAACGCCATTTCATTATTTCCTGCCTTGGTAAATATTTTTTTTACGTCCGTGATGAGACCCGCAATAACAACTTTTGATCCAACCATATCCTCGTCAATAAGTCCAATACTTTGAAGATTCATTGCCTTGAATTCTTTTTCATGAAAAGATAATGGATGAGCAGTAAGATAAAATCCAAGCAGTTCTTTCTCAAATGAAAGAAATTGCGCATTAGTAAGTTCAGAAATATTTGGTAATGTATCTTCTCTCTGATGATTCTCGCTATCATCAGTATCAAATAGTCCAGACTGACCTCGTAAATGAGCTGTTTTTTTCTTATGCATACCGTCTAACAATTCAGGAAGAACGCTTAATAGTTGGGCTCGTTTCCCAAATGCATCCATCACACCGGTTTTAATCATGCTTTCAAGTGTTTTCTTATTCACTTTTGATAAATCGACTCGTGTAAGAACATCGCTTAAAGAGGTGAATTGTTTCTTACTCGCGCGTGCATTCAACATGCTTTCTATTGCAGCACTCCCCACATTTTTTATCGCTGACAACCCAAATCGTATCGACCCATGTTCAATTGAAAATTCAACGTTTGAAGAATTCACATCAGGAGGAAGAATGGCAATATTCATACGACGACATTCCGCTATGATATTTGATATCTTCTCCTCTCTTGTCGGGCCTGTATTGGCCCTGGATTCGGCGGTAAGCACTGCTGTCATATATTCAACAGGATAATTCGCTTTCAGATATGCAGTTTGATACGCAATCATTGCATAACACGCTGCATGGGCTTTATTAAACCCGTATCCAGCAAATGGTTCAATCAGCGTAAATATTTCCTCTGCTTTTTTATGCGATAGACCGTTTTTCACGCATCCATTAATAAACTTTTCTTTCTGTTTTTTCATTTCCGTTGGAATTTTCTTTCCAACTGCTTTCCGTAACTTATCCGCATCGCCCCATGAATAACCGGCAAGCGTTATTGCGGTTAACAATACATCATCCTGATAGGCAATAATGCCATAAGATTGTTTCAATACATCTTTAAGTCTAGGATCCGGATAGACGATTTGTGATGGATCATGCTTCCGTTTAATAAATTCAGGAATAACAAGCATAGGACCTGGACGAAACAACGCAACCATTGCCATGACATCAAATATAGAAGATGGTTCAAGTTCTTTGATATACCGTCGCATACCTGAGGACTCAAGTTGAAATATTCCGGTTGTTTCAGCCATAGATAACATCCGGAATGTCTTTTTGTCATCAAGAGGAATTGTTTGAATATCAACATCGATATGTTTTGTTTGACTAATAAAATCAATTGCCTGAGACATAATCGTTAAATTCCGTAGACCCAAAAAGTCCATTTTTAATAGTCCTACACCATATTCTCCAACGGTATACATGTCATATTGTGTAATGATTCGCTCCCCTCTTGATTCTTTTTGAAGGGGAGTGTGTTCAACAAGAGCCACATCAGAAATGACAACGCCTGCTGCGTGGACTGAGGCGTGACGCGCAACTCCCTCAAGTTTTTTGGCCACATCAACAAGTCTTTTTGTTTCCGGTTCTGATTGATACGCAAGAGCAAGTTCTGTTGACTGGACAAGAGCTTTTTCAAGAGTCATTGCGTTTCCCTGTACACCCAATGGGATCATTTTTGATATGCGATCCGGTTTTGCATACGGCATACCAAGTGCACGACCCGCATCACGAATTGCTCCTTTTGCTTCCATGGTTCCAAAGGTAATAATTTGGGCAACTTTATCAGCACCAAACTTATCCGTTACATATTTAATGACTTCATCCCGTTTATCGTCAGCGAAATCCAGATCTATATCAGGAGCTGATGGACGCTCCGGGTTTAAAAACCGTTCAAACGGTAATTTGAAATAAAATGGATCAATACCTGTGATATTTAATATATAACAGACGACGGATCCGGCTGCTGATCCTCGTCCAGGCCCCACTGCGATACCATGAGTTTTAGACCAGTTTACGAAGTCCTGAACAATCAAAAAATAGGGGGTGTATTTCTTTTTCGTTATAATATCCAATTCATATTCAATACGGCTTCTAATCTCTTCAGTAACTTTTAAGTATCTTGTCGACAACCGTTCTTCAACTAATTTCCGTAAATAGCTTTCGGCTGTTAAACCATCTGGAACTGGATATTGTGGAAGATGCCATTCTCCCACTGATAACGTGATATTGCATAACGATGCAATTCTCACTGTGTTTTCCAAAGCTTCAGGAATATCAGCAAATAATTCTTTCATTTCCGTAGGGCTTTTCATATAAAAATCTGGGGTTGATATCATAGAG
>CAYRFA010000053.1:0-2928 GCA_964423435.1 uncultured Gammaproteobacteria bacterium
GCTTGGCAAATGAAGGGCTGATCATATAGAGAACGGCGCGGGTTTTTTTAGAAATCGGAATAAGAGGATTGTTTGCGGGATCCTGTATTTGGTGGAGCGCGTTAAACGCGGAAGAATAACTCGGATGAGAAAATTCTCTTGTCGTATAGATGCCGTACTGTTTATAATTTATGAAACTTAGGATTTGGGCAAGGAACACAAATATAATTATAGGAAGGCTAAGGGCAATGATATAATTTTTTGATAAAGTGTTGCTCTTCCAGGCTTTCCATAAGGAATAACTGTAATAAATACCAATAATAGGTAACATAAAAAATCCCTCTTCGCGGTAATACCAAAATAGAAAAAAGAGACAACCGAATACAATTGAACAAAATAGCGCCTTCTTCAAGGATTTTGTTATAGCGGTTACAAGTCCCAATAGGCTTAATGCCACACCGAGAGTTAAAGCGGGATAAAAAGTTGATCGAGTTATTTCAAATGATGTTTCGTGATCGAATACGAATGGATTAAAAAGAAGCAGTACATACAAAGGAATTATCAGCCATTGAGGAGTTAATGTGGCATAAAAAAAACCCACAAGTAAAAGTGATACGCTTGTATAGAATATCGTTGATGCAATCGTAAGCGGTATGTGTAAGATATATGCAGCGGCAATAAGAATGGGAAATATTGGTCCTCTTGTGATAATTCGTTCATTATATGGGCCAAACCATTTATTTTGAACCAGTGATTGCGCGCCTTCTATATATAGTTGCATATCATGAGGGGATGGGGTAATAGCGACAATTTCTCTATTTTTAATAAGCCACACGCGGAAGATGGATAGTGCAAGGATTATGATAAGAAATAGTGTAGCCGCGGAAGCGTTTTTTTTATGTGAAATCTTAATCTTACCCATAGTTCCCGCAAGCAAATTACTTTATGATCAGATAATTATTCATGACAAGACAGTTCATTGGCGTTTTCAAGAAATCCTCAATTGCCTGTCGCGGTGTTTCAACAATGGGTTCCCCTTTGAGATTAAAACTGGTGTTGAGAATGCACCCGATACCTGTTTTTTTATAATACGATTTGATAAGTCGGTAATATCGATCGTTGGTAGGTGAGACCGTTTGGATTCTGCAGGAGTTGTCTTTATGGACAATCGCGGCAAGCACATCTCGTTTATGTTTTTTTACTTGGAAGCAGAAATTCATAAAGGGCGAATAATGCTTTTTTTTCGGGACCTCGAAAAAATCGCGGATGGTTTCCTGGAGCGCTGATCCGGCAAACGGACGAAATTGTTCTCGTCGCTTGATGATGTTCATTTTCGTTTTCATGCTTCTGGGACTCGTGCATGACAAGATAGATCGATTACCAAGCGCCCGTGGACCAAATTCCATAGCTCCTTGGAACCATCCGATAATTTGTTTTTGTACGAGTTTTTGTACGACGCTATCGATAAGAGTCTGTTCATCGTCGATTTTCCGGTATGTTACCGGAAATTGTTTCAGTACCCGTTCGATATCCGCATCACTCCAACTTGTTCCCAATGAGAGGGTTGGTAGATGTAAATGTGTTGCTTTTGGTGCGAGGAAGTTATGGGTATATAATGCTGCGCCTATGGCTGTCCCGCTGTCACTGGCAGAGCCGAGAATATGAACGTCGGTAAATGGAGTTTCTTTATACAGTTTGCCATTGGCCAGAGCGTTTAGTGCAACACCTCCGCTCATAACGAGATTTGTTTCTTTTGTAAGGGTATAGAGATGTGTTAGTGTTTTGAAAAAAATCTGTTCTGTTATATATTGAATGCTTGCTGCGATATCTTTATGCCTTTTCGTCACCAGATCGGTTGGTTTGCGGGGTAATCCAAAAAGTTTCTCAAATTTTCTATTCCACATTTGGAATTGTGTTTCAAATCCGAAATAGGAGAGGTTAAGACGGAAACTTCCGTCATTTTTTATATCGATGAGTTTTCTGATTTGATTGACATACGTTGGATTTCCATACGCCGCAAGACCCATCACTTTGTATTCATCCTCATTTATTTTAAATCCTAAAAATGCAGTGCATGTTGAATACAAAAGACCAATTGAGTGAGGAAAATGAATTGAAGCAAGTGGAGTGATTGTTTCATTATGTGCATGCCATAATGCGGTGGTTTGATATTCACCGACACCATCAATGGTTAGAATAGCTGCATTTTTATACGGCGAAGTATAATAAGCGCTTGCTGCATGAGAGAGGTGATGGGGAATAAAATAGATTTTTTTAAAAAACCCTACATCGTTCCGAATGATATTTTCAACTTTTATTTTCATTCCCAGCCAATCAGGAATGGCCTGAAGGAAAGGTCTGAGCGCCATCGGGTATGTTCGAACAAATGAATCCAACAGTCGTTCAAATTTTAAGAGGGGTTTTTCATAGTATGCAATTACATCAACGTCTTGTATGGTTAGATTTGCGAGTCGTAATACATGTTCAATTGCATGGTGTGGGAATGCGTTATCATGCTTGATTCTTGTGAATCGTTCTTCTTCTAACGCCGCAACGGCTTTTCCATTTACGATAAGTGCAGCTGCGCTGTCATGGTAAAATGCCGATATACCGAGAATGGTCATATGTTAATAAGGCGATTGATAGTCAGTATGTCTTTTTTGTTTTTCCGGTATCCAATAGGATTCAGATGATTGGGGTGTGGGTGCTGTCACGAACATAAGTATTTTTGCTATTCCGAATGCGATTCCATATACAACCGTTAACACGATTGCGATAATAAACGTGTTGAGGTTTTTCAGTAACTTCATAAAATCGGATACAAAAATACGGGCAAAGGGGAGATTTGTGCGCTGATAATGAGAAGTGCAATGATGATAAGAAATAGAATGATCGGAATTATCCAAATTTTTTTACTATGCGTTGCAAGTGAAAAAAGTTGTTTTATTG
>CAYRFA010000053.1:3028-4696 GCA_964423435.1 uncultured Gammaproteobacteria bacterium
GGAATTATCCAAATTTTTTTACTATGCGTTGCAAGTGAAAAAAGTTGTTTTATTGATTGAAACATATATACGATTGTATCGTAAAAAGTATTAAAAATATACTGGTGTCTATTTTACGTGAATGATGTCAATTGGAGTAGATTCGAATTCCGTGCTTGTTTTTGCATATAAAGGATTGGTATTTAGAATCTCGTTGGTTAACTGTGTGTCTCCGGAAATAATCACATAATGAATATCTAGCTGAGACAGCAATTGTTGAATTTTATAAAGATTATCTTCTTCACTCGATTCAGGTAATCGGGACAAAAGGTGAACGATATTTTTTTGGTGGCTCTGAAACCAAAAAAGTGGGTAATCAGGCGCAGATGGTTCGGCAACAAGAAAAGTAGTAGGAGATGGAAGTGTTGAGAGAAAAGAGGCATAGATATTCGGTCCTGTACGCATGGTACGTATTGCTTCTTGATTATCGTCCATTGACCATGCATAGATAGATGTAATGGTTGTTGATATCAACGGAAGGACAGATATGAATAATAGTATATACAATGCTGATTGGATCACGTGATACTTTTTTTTCCAGATACATTCAAATAACCGATAGCTGAATACACACGTTATTGCAAACGCACCGATAAGATGTTTATACGGTACTCCGGAAGCGTTTTCCCAGCGTGCCACATATAATTGCAGAAGGATGATTCCGGAAAAAACGAGAAACACCTGATGTGTGAGAGGGAGTGTCTGTTTTTTACTCAGCATTCTGTACGTATCAACCAGCGATAGTATGAGGAGTAAAAACCAAATAATGCCGCCGAACCCAAAATTGCTATCTGGGTCAGCCGATATATATTGAAATGTTCCAATCCATGATTCCTCTCTCTCTTTATCCAAGGTTGTTGTTGCTCCAAGATAGGATGCAAGCGCTTGAACCTTGATATCAAATGAGGTAAGACAATTTGGGGTATAACATGGGAATTTTATCAAGGTAAAAGGGATTCTGATGGAGTGGGTCATGAACTGTATGGGGGTGAGAGATGAAAGATGAATATTGGTAAATTCGGGTGATCCGGACAGCGAACCATACAGTTGATAATTTTGATAGAGAATAGAGGGATATCCAGATATGAATATACTTATGATAAATCCCGAGATGATAGGAAAAATATGTCTACGAAATGGTTTTTGTAAGAAGAAAAGTAATAAAATTGTGTAGAACCAACCCGTCGGTTTTATGAGCGGTAACACTCCAAATGTGAAGCCGAGAAATATGTAAGTACGTACAACAGTCGTTTTATTCTGCAGCGTATCAATAAGGATATAGAAACAACTGACCAACAGCACTCCCATCCACGTTTCTTGAATAAGAACGGAATTAAAGTTTTTATAGATAATTGGTGCAGAAATCAAAAGTAAGAGTATTCCTAATTTGAATGTTATGTGATGCGTAAATTTACCCATGAGAAGATACATGCCGCAAAGAAGTAGCGGAAAAGCAGTCCAATACAATAAATTTGCTACGCGTTCTCCTGCATCAAAAAGATGGGGCCACATATACAAAATTCCCGTACCGAAGAGAAAAACATTTTTATGTTCAACCATGGTTGGAAAACGGAATATACTCTGGTTTTGTATCCAATGCATTGGTGCGGAAGCCCGATAGGCAACATC
>CAYRFA010000054.1:0-4647 GCA_964423435.1 uncultured Gammaproteobacteria bacterium
GTTAAATCAGCTGCAAATATTTTAAACATACGTCACCTCCTCATGGTTACTACTATTTATATTATACGGTACTTTTTTGTATTGAGCAATCAACCACCAAAAGACGGAATTTTAAGTGCTTTGACATCAAGTCCAAAAAATTGACCGACCAAGGCAAATACTGCATATGCAGCAGCCACAATCACAAGTCCAACAAGAGCATTGGTAATTTTATCTTTTGCTAGCTCCAGTTTTGATTTATCTCCTCCTGAAGTAAGCCACGATAAACCACCCGTGAGAAGATAAAGGAAAGTAAGGCAAAACGCAAAAATGAAAAATAGACCGCCAATACTGGATATAAGCTTTCCAATGACGGTTCCTCCTTGACTAATTGATCCAGAGCCAAGATTTGTTGGAAGCACTGGATTGGTAAGTTCTGCAAGATATCTGTTCATAAAGTTAGTTTGCTCCAAATCTAATTTTTTCTATTACACTACTTGGCAGTAATATACTTTCCCATCCGAAAAATTGACCAGCAAGAGCAAGGACTGCCCAGCCCGCAACAACAATCACAAGTCCAACAAATGCATTGGTCAGCTTGTCTCGCGCTTGTGTGAGCTTTGTTTTATCTCCTCCAGCGGTAATCCAAGAAATGCCTCCCGTAATAAAGGTAATAAAAAACCAAAACGCGGCAACGATGGTCATAAGTCCAATAACCGCTGATAACGCACCAGTTAACTTATCCATGGCAGAGGTCGGAGTGAAGGTTGTATTTCCAAATGGTCCGAGGCCTTCTCCTCCAATGGGACCTAGATCTATTTCTTTTGCAAATATTTTCATCATATTGTTAATTCGGTCCGTAAATTACAGGATTTAACATATACATAGGATTACCAAAGAGTATGTAGCCAAATATGGCTGCCAAGACAAATGATCCAGCAATGATAGCAAGCCCTAACAGTGTTTGCCATATTCTTTCCCACGCCTTAGTTAGTTTTTTTGCATCTCCTCCTGCTGTCATATACTCAAATCCAGCAATGATGATATTAACGAGTGCATACATACCCGCCACAACAAAAATAAGACGAAGGATGTTCGAGAAAAACGCCGTCAGTCCGCCGCCCTCTACACCTCCATACTTATTGAGCGGGTTCGTAATTGTACCAACGATATTGGTTGAATCAAGTGCAAAAATTTTTTCTATGTTCATAAACCAGAATTTAATATTTTAATACCAGTAATTATTTCAATAATTTGGATAATCCAATATGCTGCAATGATAAGCACAAGTCCAGTGAGAGCACTTGTTATAGTACTCTTTCCTTTTTCCTTGGCTTTTGCATCTCCTCCTGCTGATACTATAAAGCTAAATCCCCCTAAAATCAACAAAACAAGGCAAAATACTCCAGCAATAACAAGAACATTGCGAAGGAGCACATTAACGAGTGACCCTATAGTAGGAAAAGATTGAGCAGGTGAGAAGATGTCTTTTATATTAACTGACGTTTGAGCAAAAACCTGTTCCATATCAAAAGTGTACGAAAAACAATTGGCAAACACAAGGTTGAGTTTGTATAATAGCCATATGATACTTGCAGATAAGCAGGCCGCTTCAAAATTTTATCGTACCTATAGACCAAAGCTACTCACGTTTGTGCGGTCTAAAATTGCAAATTCTCAAGAAGCTGAAGACGTTGTACAGGATACCTTATTTGCCTTTCTTGAAGCAATCCGTGATTTTCATGGAGACTGTCAGGTATCAACATACCTTTTTTCTATCTGCAGGCACAAAGTAATAGATTATTATAGGAAGAAAAGAATAAAGCAGATTGTCTTTTCCCATGCTCCGGAGATAGAGGACATATTATCACCCCTATTGAGTCCAGAAGAAACACTAGACGCAGTGCTTTTGAAAGAAAAGCTTCATACAACACTCAAAAAATTATTACCACAATATTCCTTTATTCTTCATGCGCGGTATATCCTCAATATGCCTGTTGCAGATATCGCAAAAAGGCTCGCTACCACGATAAAAAGCGCTGAAATGACGTTGTTTCGTGCCCGAAAAGCATTTATACAGGTATATGAAAAAGAATAATAGACAAGCATTTTTAAACAGATGGAAAGAGACAACCGATATTCCTGTGCAAACAGTTGGGCCTTTTACTCCCTATTACAAAGAGGTGACAAAACAGTTAAAAGTTATGCCTATTCCGGTATTAATTACCGTATCTATTATAATTGTTGGCTTTTTGATCTATGTATTTGGTTCTTCTATAACCAAGGTAGTTTCGCTGTTACAGCGAGGGTTTTGAGCTTCTTATACGACTAATATCTTATCATGAGCGATCAGGCTGTCATTGTGTTGTATTCGTTTACTAGAAACATTATTGGTTTAGTGATAAGGCCATATGAAACATATCGTCGGATAGTAAATCATGGATCACGCTGGGAACTTGTGCCACTTTCAATTATCATTGGAAGTTACTTGGGTATTGCATCGCTCGTAAAAGTAGCTGCATTTCGTCCATACATTCTTACAAAACAATTTGTTGTGCTCGGTATTGCAGTAGTTATAACCTACGGGTTGGTTGTTGGGTTATTGTGGATGGTTGGTAAAATTGTTGGAGGAAAAGGAGAAGTAAAGATACTTGCGCTCGGATGGGCGTATACACTTATTCCAACGACCTTTTGGTTTTTAGCAACTTCTTTATTATATATGCTTCTTCCTCCACCAAGAACAACTCACCCATTAGGAATTATTTTTAGTGTATTATTTCTTCTTTTTTCATCTGTGCTTTTTTTCTGGAAAATTATTTTGTCGTATTTAACTCTACGTTTTAGCATGAGACTCGATTTATTTCGAATTAGCATTGTTTTTTGTATCGTTATTCCCATTGTTGCACTGTATAGTATCTGGATGTACCGGTTAGGAATATTTAAAATTCCATTCGTATGAAATTACACACATTGTCATCAGTAACAGAACGTCGACAAATAATTGAAAAAAAGACAAAGACGTCATTACCAACTATTGGCACGTTTTCTTTAGACGAAACAATCGCATCAACTCGTCATTGTGAAAACATGATTGGTGCCACGCAGGTTCCTCTAGGTATTGCTGGACCGCTTTGTATCGATAAAACGGAATATTATATTCCACTTGCAACCACTGAAGGGGCTCTTGTTGCATCAGTAAACCGTGGATGTAGAGCAATAACAGATAGTGGAGGAGCTATCGTTGATAATTATCGCGTCGGTTCGACGCGCGGACCGGTATTTTATGTAAAAAATTTAAAGGAGTCCGCTCGGTTGAATACATTTATTGACACACATCTGAAAGAGATGCAATCGATTGCACAGACCACCTCAAGGCATATCCAATTAACAAAAACATTCTCGCGTGGCGTTGGGCAATATCGATATGTGCGATTTGTTTACGACACAAAAGACGCAATGGGGATGAATATGGCAACTATCGCAACAGATAAAATAGTGCGTTTTATTGAAGAACAAACAGGAATTTCTTGTTTAGCATTATCGGGGAATTATTGTGTGGATAAAAAACCATCATGGCTCAACATGATTGAGGGACGCGGTTTTAAAGTGTGGGCGGAAGTAGTACTTCCTCAAAAAATTCTTAAACAAACATTAAAAACAACAGCACAAAAAATATATGATGCATGGCTTTCAAAATGTATTATGGGAGGCATTATGAGCGGGTCAATGGGATATAATGCGCAGTTTGCAAATATTCTCGCAGCACTATTTCTTGCAACTGGCCAGGATATTGCACACATTGCAGAATGTAGTATTGGAATAACAACAGCAGAAGTTCGAGGGAAAAATTTGTATATGAGCGTGTATTTACCCGACCTTATGGTTGGTACTGTTGGCGGCGGAACAGGTCTTTCTACACAAAAAGAAGCGTTAGCAATTCTTGGAGTCAAACAAAGTGAGCAACTTGTTCGCGTTGTTGGTGCATCTGTCCTTGCCGGTGAAATATCATTACTGGCTAGTTTATCCGAAGGAACACTCGCAAAAGCCCACATATGTTTAGCAAGAGGTAAATAAATATGACGGGAATTGTTTCATACGGAACATATATACCAAAGTATCGAGTAAGCATTAAAGAGATCGCCATGGCGTGGAAAAAAAATCCGGATGATATAATAAAGGCTCTTGGGGTAACAGAGAAATCAGTACCAGCAATTGATGAAGATTCAGTCACTATTGCGATAGAAGCAGCTTCGCAAAGTCTTTCTTTATTTCCCCAAAAGCCAAATGTAATAGAAGCATTGTTTGTTGGATCCGAAAGTCATCCGTATGCAGTGAATCCCACGTCAACTATTGTGGGGGAACTTCTGGATATCGGACATTCATACCTTGCATCTGATTTAGAATTTGCCTGCAAAGCAGGAACCGCTGGGATTCAGATGATCGCTGGTCTTGTCACATCAGGACAAATTTCATATGGGATGGCAATAGGAACTGATACTGCACAAAGCAAACCCCATGACGCTCTTGAATATACTTCTGCATCGGCAGGGGTTGCAGTATTACTTGGAAAAAGAAATACGATTGCCGATCTCATCTCGTTTACATCTTATTCATCTGATACACCAGATTTTTGGCGTCGGGATGGAATACGATATCCATCTCATGCGG
>CAYRFA010000055.1:0-4568 GCA_964423435.1 uncultured Gammaproteobacteria bacterium
CTATGATTGTCCGCACGAGGATAGCGCCATCTCCCACTGGACAGGATTTACACATTGGTAATGCATATACTGCTCTGATTAATTATGTCTTTGCCAAAAAGAATAATGGTCAGTTTATCATCCGTATTGAAGATACTGACCAGACGAGGCTGGTGGAAGGGTCAGAAGAGCGAATTCTATCGTCTCTTGCGTGGTTAGGCATTCTTCACGACGAGGGACCTGATTGCGGCGGTCCCCACACGCCATACCGTCAATCAGATAGACTACCTGAATATAAAAAGTGTGCTGAGGAGTTGGTGACGAAGGGTCATGCATATTATTGCTTTTGTTCGTCTGAGCGACTTGAACAAATGCGTAAAAGTCAGGAAGTAAATCATAAACCGCCGATGTATGATGGCTTATGTAAAACAATCGCTTCTGATGAGGCAAAAAAAAGAGTTGCATCTGGAGAAAAATATGTCATTCGCCTGAATGTTCCTGATGAAGGAATGGTAACATTTACTGATCTTATTCGTGGAGAGATTTCGTTTGAAAATAAGTTAATTGACGATCAAGTGCTTCTGAAGTCTGATGGATTTCCAACTTATCATTTAGGAGTTGTTGTGGATGATCATTTGATGGATATTACCCACGTCATTCGGGGAGAAGAGTGGATTTCCTCTACACCAAAGCAAATATTACTTTTTCAGTTTTTCGGTTGGGATATGCCTGCGTTTGCACATGTGTCAGTGCTTCGTAATCCCGATAGAAGCAAGCTTTCAAAACGGAAAAATCCTGTGTGGGTATCTGATTACCGTGCAAAAGGATTTTTACCAGAAGCCATGAAAAATTATATGGCAACGATGGCGTGGAGTTATCCAGGGAAAGAACTGTTCACAGTTGATGAGATGATTGAAAAATTTGAAATTATTGATATTCAAACAACGGCTCCGATATTTGATCAGGAAAAGCTTCGGTGGATGAATGGGGAATATATTAGGAAGATGGATGAGAATGAATTGATCGCGAACATTCGCGCGTTTGATGCAACCGTTCCAAAAGACAGTGATGAGCTTATGAAAAAGATATTACCACTGGTGAAGGAACGGATGAAAACACTATCAGAATTTGAAACACTTGCTGATTTTTTCTTCGTTCGTCCTGTTAAATTTGAACGGGAACTGAAAAAAGATTTGTTGACGATTGCCAAAGATGCGTTAATATCTAGTTCCAAATGGGAACATGATGCTATGGAAAAAGCAATCCGTGATGCGTCTGAGAAAGCTGGAACCAAAGCTCGCGATGTGTTTATGGAACTTAGGATTGCAATTACAGGGAAGAGTGTTGGCCCGCCACTTCTTGAATCATTAGAAATTCTTGGGAAAGAAGAAACACTCGCACGACTTGGGTAATCCTACGCCATGGCTTCTAGCCAGTGCGGGTCGACTTCAACGGTGAGGTCTAAGAAAACTTTTTTGTTCGTTGCAGTTTCCAGTTCTTTTCTTGAGGCCATGGATATTTCTTTGATCATATACCCGCCTTTTCCAATGATCATTGCTTTATAGCGATCTTGGTTGGTAAGAATTCTTGCTTTGATATAGAGAACTCCATTTGCCCGTTCAATGACATCATCAATAATAGTGGTAAGGGTATATGGTACTTCTTTTCTAAGATTCAAGAATGCTTTTTCGCGGATAATTTCAGACAGAAACGTTTTACTGTCAAGGTTGAGTCCGGGTTGGACGAGATCTTTTGTTTCAACGAGTTGTGATCCTTCGGGAAGAAACGAAAATATCGTATCAAGAAGCGTGGGAATATTTTTTCCCATGAGTGCTGATACCTCCTCGATGCCGTCAAATTCTTCTTCCATGAATTTATATTGAATGATATGCGTAGGTTGCTTGATATCGATTTTGTTAATGACGAGTAGTTTGGGACCCTTTGTTTTTCTCACAATTCCTAATACTT
The DNA here is from genome assembly GCA_964423435.1 of uncultured Gammaproteobacteria bacterium. GTDB lineage: Bacteria > Patescibacteriota > Microgenomatia > UBA10105 > UBA927 > CAIJMI01. Next base: position 1,948 of record CAYRFA010000055.1, read on the forward strand.
TGTTTTCTTCAAAATCGCGTTCTCGTGTATGGTCAATAAGATAGATCACAAGATTAATGTTTTGCGAGAGTGCTTGTTCTGCTTTTTGATTAATCCGTTTTGCTAGCTTGTCTTGGACCTTTCCGAATATTCCGGGTGTGTCCACAAAAACAATCTGACCTCGTGCATCTTCGTACACGGCTTGGATAGAAAACCGGGTTGTTTGGGGTTTCGGTGAGGTGATAGACACTTTCTGACGCAAGATCATATTAAGAAGAGTTGATTTTCCGCTGTTGGGTCGTCCAATTATAGCTACAATACCTGATTTCATGCTTATATTGTACAATACTTATGCGTTTATGGATAATATGTCTGATGTCCAGCTAGTGAAGAGGATCCAAGAAGGAGATGTGTTGGGTTTTGAAGAATTTGTCCGGAAGTACCAAAAACGGTTATGGTTTTTTGTTTCTAAACTTGTCTACCAACCGCATCTTGTTGAGGAAATTATTCAAGATGCATTATTTTCCTTCTACCAGCATATTGATCAGGTTGACACAGGAAAAACAATTTCAACGTATCTATTTTCCATTGCAAAATATGCTGCTATTGATAGATTACGTAAAGAAAGGAAAACAGTACATTTAGAAGATTTTGAGGTAGCCTATGAAGATGAATCTTTATATGAACAATTAACAAGACAGGAAGATGCACAAAAAATTCAGGTAGCTTTAAAGAAGATTCCACAAGCACAACAGAACATTATTCGTCTTTACTTTTTTGACGAGTTGTCTTATGAAGAGATTAGTCGTACATTGGGTATACCAATCAATACCGTTCGAACCAATTTACGAAGAGCAAAAAATGCATTATATAAAGTATTATGAGAAATAATGATATTACAAAAAAAGTGATGAATCGAGTGGTTCAGTTTGAAGAAACACGAACATCTCGCTGGTTTAAAAGATATTGGATAATACTCTTTCTATTAGTTATTGGAATTATTTATGCAGGTATACGTATCTATACTGGATATCAGGAATTTGATGAGGAGTTCATGGTGGCTTGGTATTTTCAGGATTGGGAACTATTTCAAATAGTATGGATAGATGCATTGGATTTTATCTGGACGCTCCTTCCAACCTATTGGGTATATGGAGTAGGAATTGGTATACTGGGAATGAGTATTGTAATATTCTCAACGAACACCAAACGAAAGAATCTAAAGAAAAAATTACAATCTATACAAACATATAAAAGGAGGTAATATGAAAAAACAAAAATCAATGAAAGGTATCGGAGCCATCGTGATGGTTGTTGCAGTTGGAATACTTGTCGCGGTTTCGGTTGTCGGGGTTATTATCCAGAAAAAGGGGATAAATGATCGGATACAAAAACAAGTAAGCGAAACGTCAACAGTCGCAGAAACAATAATAGAGGATAAACCAAGTCCAACAGTGACGACAAAGCCAGTGACGGCTTCAAGTTCTACAGACGCAAAGCTCGAGGAGGACTTTTCCGATATCGATGCGAGCATGAATGCGATCAATACTGATGCATCTGCAATTGACGCAGGACTTAATGATCAAATGGGCGATCTTAGTGAGTGAAACTTTTTTCCAAGATATTTCGTATAACTTATAGAAGGGAAAATAGATTATGAATAAACTTTACTTATTTATGTGCACACTTACTTTGGCCTTATTAGCTTTTCCGGTTTATGCTGAACAAAATAACGGGCAAAACACAGTTGAAGTCAAGGTGACCCAGCGAGCTGAGAAACGGGCGGAAATTACCGCAAATGTAACCACAAGGCTCAAAGAAAAAGCATATAAAGAAATTGATAGGCGTATTGCATCGCTTTCGAAACTCATCGAAAAAATAAGAGCGGTGAAACGACTCACTGAATCTCAAAAATCTACGATGGCAAGTCAGGTACAGGCAGAAATTGATTCGTTAACTGCGCTTCGGGCTACTATCGCAGGACAAACAGATATAGCTACCATTCGAACAAGTGTGCAATCCATTGTCAAGTCATACCGGATTTACGTTTTGTATATTCCAAAAATGACGATTATTGCCAATGCGGATAAGATACTTAATCTTATCGAAGGCGAGATGGCAACACTGACAACAAAATTGCAGTTGAGAATCGATGAGGCAAAAAGTAATGGATATGCCGTTGATACCATGACGTCTCTCATGACGCAACGGAAAGCAAAACTGGAGTCGGCGACAACTCAAGCAAACGGCGCAATTGCCAAAGTAACTCCGCTTACCCCAGATGGATGGCCGGGAAACAAAACGGAGTTGCAAGCAGCCCGTGAGATGCTGAAAGTAGCTCGCAAAGATATCAATGACGCGCAAAAGTTAGCCAATCAGGTACGGGTAGAACTTAAAGCAACAAAACCTCGGCCAACAGCGACACCGTAATGATGAGTCAATGGAAAAAGCAAACGTTTCAAAAAAAGATTTTTCAGTGGTGGAAAGTAAACAAGCGGGATTTACCGTGGCGCCACACGCACGATCCATATAAGATTTTGGTTTCAGAAGTGATGCTTCAGCAAACAACTGTATCTCGTGTTCTTACAAAATATCCTGTTTTCATAAAAGCATATCCGACAGTGAAGGATCTTGCGAATGCT
>CAYRFA010000056.1:0-4551 GCA_964423435.1 uncultured Gammaproteobacteria bacterium
TCTGATACACCAGATTTTTGGCGTCGGGATGGAATACGATATCCATCTCATGCGGGACGTTTTACCGGAGAACCCGCATATTTTGCACACGTGATGGGAGCAGCACAACAATTAATTACGAAATCAAAAATAAAGGTTTCAGATGTTGATTATTGTGTGTTTCATATGCCAAATGGAAAATTTCCTCGGGAAGTTGCAAAACGATTGGGCTTTACTGATACACAGTTAACACGATCACTCATCGTTGATCATATTGGAAATCCATATAGTGCATCCTCATTACTGGGATTTGCATCTATTTTAGATATTGCTAAACCCAATCAAACCATTTTTATGGTGTCCTATGGATCAGGAGCTGGGAGTGACGCATTTTTGTGGAAAACAACAAAAGAGATTTCGAAATTTCACTCAAAACAGAAAAAATATGGGATTTCAGTGATGAGTCAACTTAAAACGACAACCGATATTTCATATATAGAGTATTTAAAGCACACACATAAACTATGAACATAGCTGTTATTGGCTCTGGTATGACTGTATTTGGAGAGCTTTGGGAAACGTCTCCTCGAGCGCTCGCTCGTGATGCAGTGAAACAAGCAGTGGTAGATAGCGGATGTGACAAAAAGAATATCCAAGCGCTCTATGTGGCAAATATGCTTTCGGGAACGCTTGGAACGCAGGGGCATTTAGGAGCACTTTTTGCAGAAGAACTGGGGCTATCCATTCCAGCATATACGATTGAAGGAGCGTGTGCTTCTGGTGGGCTTGCAATTCATACTGCAGTGTTAAGTATTTTATCCGGTGAGTATGAAACGGTGTTGGTGTTAGGAGTTGAAAAAATGACTGATCATAAACCGGAAGAAGTTAGTTCCGCGCTCATGGGTGCTGGATCAAATGAAGAACGATTAGCAGGAGCAACATTTCCTGGTCTTTATGCAATTTTGGCCCGAGCACATATGGAAGCGTATGGAACGACAGAAAAAGAACTTGCAAATGTTGCAGTAAAAAACCATTTTCATGCAAGTTGTAATCCCAAAGCACAATATCAAAAACCAATTTCCATTGAAGCAGTGCTTCATAGCTCTTGCGTAGCTGATCCATTAAAACTTCTTGATTGTTCACCAGTTACCGATGGAGCCGCAGCAGTTATTCTTTCGAAGAAACCAACAAAAAATAGTGCAGTAATCATTGCTTCACAAGTGGCAACAGATACGCTAGGAATAGCTGAAAGAAAAAGTCTCACGACTCTTGCTGCAACAACAGAAGCATCATATAAAGCGTTTGCTCAGGCGAGTATTTCTTGTAAAGACATTCATGTTGCTGAAGTGCATGATTGTTTTACTATTGCTGAAATTTTAGCGCTTGAAGATATGGGATTTGTTAAAAAAGGCGAAGCAGGAAAACGTATTGGCGAGGGCACATTTTCTTTGGGAACTGCAAAACAATGTGTTATTAACTCATCTGGAGGCTTAAAAGCGTGCGGTCATCCGGTTGGAGCTACAGGAGTCAAACAAATTGTTGAAATAACAGATCAACTGCGGGGAAGATGTGGAAAAAGGCAAGTAAAAAATGCTCGTTTCGGCCTTACTCATAACGTAGGAGGAACAGGCGCTACAGCAGTTGTTCATATTCTTCGAAAGGAATCTTTATGATTAGTCCGGTTAAAATATGGCGAAACCAAAAATACATTGCTTCACGAATCGGTTTAATTGGAAAAATTATTTCATGGTCGTTTATTCGTGTTCCACCGGATGGATTTAGTGGTCAGGCGCCATACCCCATTGCCGTTGTTGAGTTAGAAGATGGAAATAGGATTTGTTCTCAAATAGTTGATTGGGAAGAAGATTCGTTAAAAATTGGACTAAATGTAAAAACTGTTGTTAGAAGGACTATTGAAACAACACAAGATGGAGTAATCCCATATGGGATTAAGGTAAAACCAATATGATAACCGTTTCTGTACCAGGGAAAATTCACTTAATGGGAGAACACGCAGTTGTGTACGGAAAACCAGCGCTTCTATCAGCAATTAACAGGCGGATGCGAGTATCTATTGAGAAATCAAAAAAAATGGAAATCATTACGACCGAATCTTCTTCATATATGCTTTACGCTCTTGAAAAAGTAAAAGAATATTTGAAGCTCGATGCATTACCATCCATGCGTGTTACCATAGTTTCGGATATTCCTGCTGGATTTCACCTGGGATCTTCGGCAGCGACTGCCGTTGGACTTGTCGCAGCCTTGATATATTTTTTGAAAAAAACTTGGAATCCAACACTAATTAATGCTATTGCATATGAAGTAGAAAAAAAACAACATGGCAATCCGTCTGGGGGAGATAATACAACTGTTACTTTTGGAGGGTTAGTTTGGTTCCGTAAGGAACTGGAGTTTTTAAAAAGCATGCAGCAACTAGATATCGTAATTCCTTCAGCATTCAATCATTTCTATTTGATTGATACTGGTCGACCGAAAGAAACAACTGGAGAGATGGTGGCATTTGTAAAGACTCAAAAAAATTTGCAGGCCTTTCTTGATGCAAATGAAATACAAACAAAAAATATCCTCGTTGGGATAAAAGAAAAAAACGAAGGCGAATTATTAGATGCTATACAACAAGGCGAAAAAACATTAGAAACTATTGGGGTAGTTAGTAAAAAAGTGATACCTATTATCCGGTCAATTGAAAAAGCAGGAGGAGCTGCAAAAATATTAGGAGGCGGTGGGAGAAAAGAAGGTATCGGATATCTCTTGTGCTATTCACACAATCCACCCAAAGGAAGTATCCCGATTGTATTAGGAGAAGAAGGTGTACGACTGGAGAGGAAATTATGATGACAGTAAGTGCACCAGGAAAACTAATGCTCATGGGTGAACATGCTGTTGTGTATGGATATCCATGTATTGTATCGGCAATTTCAGAACGTCTTTACGTTACAGATACCCCCAATGGGTATTCAGGAGACATGCGATTTATTGATGCCGCAATTAAATTATGGGGAAAACCGAAAATGTTACTTTTTGCAACAAGTGCATTTTCTAGAAAATACGGTTTCGGTTCCTCTTCCGCTGTTACCGTTGCGGCGCTTAAAGCACTTCGACCGGATGCAACAAACCGCGAAATTTTTGAGTCTGCCTACAAAATTGTTTTAGATATTCAAGGAGTTGGATCTGGATTTGATGTGGCTGCCGCCACATACGGAAAAACACTTCTGTATGTTAAGGGAGGAGTAACGCTTGAAGAACTTCCATGGAATCTCAACACAAATGGCGTTTCGCTTGTTATCGGATACAGCGGAGTAAAAGCAGATACTGCTTCTATTGTGAAAGATGTTGCAAGAAAAAGGAACGAACAAAAAGAACGGGTTGATCGGATATTTGAAGCAACCGGAAAACTGGTTATGCAAGCAAAAGTTGCAGGAGATAAAGGGGATTGGGAGACAGTGGGAAAACTCATGAATTTTAATCAGGAATACCTTCGTGATCTTGGTGTTAGTACAGAAAAACTTGAAGAAATGATAGCAGCAGCAAAAAAAGCTGGCGCATATGGAGCAAAATTATCCGGCGCCGGAGGCGGGGATTGCATGATAGCGCTTGTTCCAAAAGAAAAACGAGAAGCGGTTGAACAAGCAATTGCTTCTTGCGGACAACTTGTAAACGTGACAGTGCACGCAGAAGGAGTACGTGTTCATACAACAGATGATCAATCGGAACAATTTATTGTGGTTGACGAACAAGATAATATTCTTGGATATAAATCACGATATGAGTGTCATCACAATAAATCATTGATACATAGAACAGTTGGTACCGCAATTTTTAATACTAAAAACGAGCTCTTATTGTTAAAACGTAGCAAAACAAAAGATTTAGGAGCCGGTTTGTGGGACGTGAGCTCTGCGGGGCATGTAAACAAAAATGAATCTTATGAGCAGGCTGCAAGAAGAGAATTATTTGAAGAACTTGGGATTGAAAATCCATTGATTTTTCACTCAAAAACTATTTTTTCAGATTCTGATGAAACGGAAATGCAAGTTTTGTTTACAACAAAATATGACGGAAAAGTTACCACAAATAAAGAAGAGATTGAAGATATTATATATATTCAACCAAGTCAATTACCACGAAAAATATTGGCTAAAGAAATACGATTATCGAGTTGGGCAGAACATGATTTAAAGAAATTACACATCTTATGAAAGCAACTGCTATTGCACCAGCAAACATAGCGTTTATTAAATATTGGGGGAAAAAAGACGATGTGCTACGGATTCCTTTAAACGAGTCATTCTCCATGAATATTGACGGTGCAACGACAACGACAACAGTTGAATTTTCTGACGTATTTACTCATGATGGCGTTTCATTTATTGGAGAAACCATACAAGAAAAAGAAATTTGGCGCATAACAAAACACCTTGACAAAATTCGTCATCTAGCTAACAAGAAATTGTTTGCTCGAGTGATTACCAAAAATTCTTTTCCAAAAGGAACAGGTATAGCGTCATCAGCCTCTGGGTTTGCCGCACTAACAGTAGCTGCTGTTCA
>CAYRFA010000057.1:0-4551 GCA_964423435.1 uncultured Gammaproteobacteria bacterium
AAAATGGATAACGGGAAAATTAGAATCTTCCAAGGATACCGGGTGCAGTTTAATAATGCGAGAGGTCCGTATAAAGGAGGCACACGATATCATCCTCAAGTAGAGATTGAGGAAATAAAAGCGCTTGCTTTTTGGATGGTTTTTAAACTTGCCGTTGTTGATGTCCCTTACGGCGGAGGGAAAGGCGGAGTTGCAGTAGATCCGCGCGTACATTCAAAAGGTGAGGTCGAGAGAATTACCCGTGCCTATACGCGGGCCATTGCACCAGTTATCGGACCTACAGTTGATATTCCGGGTCCTGACGTTAATACCGGTGAAGAGGTCATGACCATCATTGCTGATGAATACAGCAAAGTAGTGGGTAAATGGACGCCGGGTGTGTCGACGGGAAAATATATCAACCGAGGGGGGTCAGAAGGTCGGCATAGCGCGACAGCTCAAGGAGCGTGGTATGTGTTTGAGGCATTGGCGGGGAAATTAGATATCAAGAAAAATGCAACAGTTGCCATTCAAGGATTTGGCAATGCCGGATATTATTTTGCCCGGCTGCTTAAATCAAAGGGATATAGGATTATTGCTATATCTGACAGTAAAAATTCAGTGCATAATCCAGCAGGGTTAGATGTTGAAGCACTACAAGCTTGGAAAGAAAAAAAAGGGAGTCTGACTAATTTTGCTGGGGCAAAAACGTTCCCACGAGATGCAGTTTTTGGAGTACCAGTAGATATCCTTATCCCTGCAGCCCTTGAAAATTCACTTCATAAAGAAAACGCGAGCGGAGTGAAGGCAAAGGTTATTTTTGAGCTTGCCAACGGTCCAACAACACCGGAAGCAGATGCTATTTTTCAGAAAAAAGGTGTGGTTGTCGTTCCTGATATTCTTACCAATGCAGGAGGAGTGACCGTATCATATTTTGAATGGGTGCAAAATATGGAAAACACGCATTGGACTGAAGAAGAAGTCAACAAGAAACTTCATAAAAAAATGACGAAAGCAGCAGTGGAGGTTTGGGATGCAAGCCGCAAATACAAGACGAGCCTTCGCATCGGCGCCTTTGTGGTTGCCTTGGGGCGGATCCTGAAAGCGATGAAGTAGGAGATTAATTGCTTCGCAGATATTGTAAAAAAAGCGCCGGAGTCATACAAAGAATTTTAAGATCATTTTTTATATTCTCAACCCTAAAATGTTTGAGATTGTAAGAAATAAGAAATAAGGCTTTTGCCGATGTTGCTCCCGCAACAACATGCAAATCGTTTGGATCCAAGACATATTTTTTATATCTGTTTTGCGTTTTTATCTGGAGTGAAATCACGGTACATTTTTTCTGAATGAGCGTTTCGAGCGCATCATTTGCTATATGGAGGCGTTTACAGACGACACGAAGCTCTTTTAGCGAGGCCGTTGAAACAATGGGGATAATGTCCTTTTCGTGTAAAAGCTTAAACGCAGCACCTTTGGACGATAATAATGAGGAAATGATGACATCGGAATCAATAAATACGCGCATGATTTACTGTCTTGCTCTGGTTTTTGTTATTTCCTGTTCGATGATGGAAAGATTTTTTCGGTCTTCAGTATCTGCCTGATAGAGATCATAGTCAACGCCGGTGAAAAGGAATGAGAGGGATGCCGGAGGTATACGGTAGAGCTTTCCGAGTTTTTTCGCCACAATTTCTCCTCGACTGATGAGTTCGTAGACGGTATTTTTGGATAATTGAAGCATGTCTGCGACTTGTTCCGGTGTATATGCCTTGGTTGTGTTTAACATGACTATATGGTACCAAACATGACGAAAGATGTCAATCATACCCCATAGTTTTTGACTTTTTTTTATTCTTCTGATAAACTCCCGTTCAGTTTCATCATTTGGGGAAAGGAGGCATTTGCGCCTTCTGTTTTACTGTCTTTATTGATAGTAATTTTTCTAAATTGAGACAAAATTTTAGCACGTTAACAATGGAATGATTAAAATCCAAGGAAGGATGTGGGGGAGGTATAATCCGTTGTACTTCGCCTGCATCCTTTCTGGGAGGATGTTACAAATAATATTCTGATTCATGTTCAAGGAGACGATCATGTTTGAAGACATTCTGCGCTTTGCGCAACCAGCGCTGATCTGGATTTTGGGCGCGACACTGTTTGTTTTCGTCGCGACCCAGGTCATCATCAGCGTCATGAAGAGAAGCAACGTTGAATCCAAGACGATCGGCTATGTGAAGTGGGTGCGGAACATCCTGCTCCTGCTTCTCATCATCGCCTTCGTCTGGCAACTAGGTGTTGCCTTATCCATCAACGCTGTTGACCGGTCAGTCATTGATCGGGATGGGATTGACTTCTCCCGCTATCCGACAGCGACTCCATTCAAGTGAGGAAACCATGAAAATCTTTCGCATAACAATGCTCGTTGTTCTTCTGGCCAGTGCCATTGGTATTTCCGGCTGCACGACCAACGTGGTCAACATCCCGGCTGGATTTGTCGGTAAGATGCTTACCCCCACGGGCTGGCAGGATAAATGGCTCGAAGCCGGTCAAGTTGACCTGGGCGTCAAGAATTCCAACGGCACCTACAACACACTCGTCCTGCTTGAGGTGACCTCGACGACCGTCAAAGAATCATTTTTACAAGAGGGCAGCGGAGGTGAAGATCACCGCGTTTTGACGCAGGACGGCGTCCCGGTATCAGTGGACGTGTATGTGCGTCTCATGGTTCCAGAGGATGATGAGACACGCACCGCAATTCTCGCTCAAGTCACGCCAGTTCACATTGAAGGCGATCCGAATGAAGTCAAGCGTATCATGGTCCAGGACATCTACGTCAAGTTTGCTCAACCGGAGGTGCGTGGCAAAATTCGCGAAAAATTCGCCTCATACGAGAACTATGGCGCGGTCTACCTGGAATTCTCGAGTATTCCGGAGCAACTCGGCGTGTCCATGACCACAATTTTCGAGAAGAACAACGTGCCTTTGAGTCTCATGTCGGTATCGCTCAGTAATGTCAAGCCGGATGAGGCCATCTGGACGGCAATGAATCAAGTCGTCGCGGCTGAAGCGGAAGCCAAGGCGATTGCCACGATTGGTCAGGCTCTCAGGGATAACCCCGAGTACGCCGCCTACCTGCAGTGGGTCTACCTCGAGAAAATTGCGCAGACGGGTACAAATACCGTCATCATTGTAGACGGATCAAATGGTCAATCATCGTCTGACTATGCCTCTGCGCAATACCTGTATCAACTGTTGACAAACGGCACAGCAAATGGGCAATGGGTGACACCAACCCCGACGCCAACGCTCAATCCGTAATTCCTCCCTGAATCGCCCAGAACGATTCAATAGTCATTCCAAAATGCCAGTAGTCTGGAAGTCCTGACAGACCAGAGGGTTTAGTGTGTGTCGGGCCTGGTGAGGTAAATCTAGATTAGATTTAGATGTTCATGCATCTATTTCTTTTCCAAATCCCCACCAGTAGTTTCATCTGGTTAATTCCGGATCTGATGAGTCCATGAGGACGAAAAACTAAAATTCATGATATTTTCCTGGTTGACAGGAATACGAAACACCCGTAGAATATACATTTGCTCGTAATGACATATGTCATTTGAGGTTCGGGGAAATTTTTTTTATTGGTTTCTCGTAAGTTTCCAAGAGAAACGAGTAAAAAACTATTCATGAAAAGCTACACATTACATACACTTAAAAGAATCGGTGATGTTTTTCGCGTGTATTAGCTTCTATTGAAGAGATAAACGAACCCCGCACGAGCGGGGTTTTTTGATGAGTTCGTTAATAAAAAAATTCTTATTTTCGAATTTACGAACCATCAATCCGTCCGAAGCCCGAAAGGGCGAAGGAGGATGAATGCCCCTTGCACATTTAATAAATAAAAGGACTTTTATACCGGGGCCTGTAGCTTAGCTGGTAGAGCGCAGCATTTGCAATGCTGAGGTCACCGGTTCGAATCCGGTCAGGTCCACAGCGTAAGAACGTTGATTTTGCAAAGCAAAATCTTACGTTCAACGCTGTTTCACACACTCTTGTTTTGAGAATAGTCCCGATAAAATCGGGATTACTCTCGCGACAAGAGCGCGAATGGCTCTTTAAAAATTTGCTAATAGTATCTTCCATATATATAGGACAAATGGAAGATACAGGTTTTTTTGAATTATGAGTAATTACATCGTAAGGGGGAATTGAAAACCCATACGATGTCATTTCGTTGGGAGTTTTTTTGAACAAGGCGTCATGCGGAGCATGACTCTTTTGTTCTCTGCAACGTATAAAGCTGATAATGGATGCCCTGGGCGCTCATGCCGAGGAAGGACGCATATAACAGCGATATTCGTCGGGGAGGAGTTATAATCCTTCGATCCGGCGGTTTCCGAATGGAGCAATCCATCCCGAGAAGATCGGGATAACGTGTCGTTAAGGCGACCGAAAGGTCGAGATAGCGACTCGTGGGATACCGGGTGAACTGAAACATCTCAGTAACCCGAGGAAAAGAAATCACGAGAGATTCCGTCAGTAGCGGCGAGCGAAAGCGGATCAGTCTAAACC
>CAYRFA010000058.1:0-4414 GCA_964423435.1 uncultured Gammaproteobacteria bacterium
CTTCATGCAATGCTGCTTGCTAACATTCGTGATGATGTAGCCGGAAGATTAAGACATAATAACGAGTTTGTCCGGGTCGGGAGTCATATTGCTCCTGATCCTAAAGAAATACGAAGTAGATTGGAAAATATGTTGATAATGTATTATGCCACCAATCACGAAAACATCGTTAAACGTATTGCACGACTGCATTTATCCTTTGAGAATACTCATCCGTTCGTTGATGGAAATGGCCGCATCGGGAGGGTGATAAATAATTATTTACTTATCCGTGAAGGGTTTGTGCCGATCAACATTAAATTTATTGACAGGAAAAAATATTACGAAGCATTTAAAGAATTTGATCAAAAAAAAGCAACGACTGGGATGGAAGAAATAGTCGGCAAAGCATTGACCAATAGTTATCATAAAAGACTTGCGTATCTTGAGGGTAAAAAAATTATTACATTAGCTGATTATGCTAAAAATAATAAGATTTCTCATTCCAATCTAATAAATAAAGCCGGTCGACAAACCATTGAAGCTTTTTTAGAAAAGAATGTTTGGAAAATTGGTGTCGACAAATGAGCCATTATTACATCAGCATTTAAGCCTTCTTAATTTAGTTTACATGCTTCATGAAAGAAATTTCCCTCTTCCGCTGTATTACCCATAGAAAGAGAGGTGAAGCATATGAATAAAACAATTATTGCGTTAAGCATCGCAACTGTTGCTCTTGGAGGTATACTTTTATACCCAAAAGCAGCAGAAGCATATAGAGGAGACCCTTCTATTAAAGGACCATATTACACAGAGGAACGTCATGAGGCAATGGAAAAAGCCTTTGAAACAAAAGATTACAACGCATGGAAAAACCTTATGCAAGGGAGAGGTCGAGTAACACAAGTTGTCAATCAGGGTAATTTTGCAAAATTTGCCCAAGCCCACGAACTTGCTGAAGCTGGAAAACAAGAGGAAGCAGCAGCAATTCGAGCAGAATTAGGATTAGGTTTACATGGACGATGGAGTAAGTAACATTACTTTTTAGTTCACAACCGCCACCCCGTCAATATGACGGGGATTGGGCGTAGGAAAACCTCAATGAAAGAAATACAAAACCGCAGTTGTATTACAATTGTGATATGCCGGAAATCAACATATTATCAGATGAAGAATTGGTTGTTCTTATTCGGACAAATGAAAAAGAACGGTTTACGGATATAGTAGAGCGATATGAAGATAAGCTGTTGCGGTATGCAACATACCTCATTCATGATGAGAATAAAGCAATGGATGTTGTTCAAGATGCTTTCATTAAAGCGTATATAAACTTAAATGGATTTGATGTGAAGAAGAAGTTTTCGAGTTGGATATATAGAATTGTTCATAACGAGGCAATGAACAGTGTGAAAAAGTATCATAAGGAAACACCATTGTTACAGAACGCAGATTTTCAAAGCGAAGAAAATATAGAGCAGGATTTTACAAGAAAAGAAATTATTGAAAAAGCACAGTTCTGTCTCGATCAAATGCCAGTATTGTACAGTGAGCCAATAGCACTATATTATTTAGATGAAAAGTCATATGAAGAAATTAGCGATATTTTACGGATCCCCATGGGTACCGTGGCAACGAGAGTAAGTCGTGCAAAAATACTCATGAAAGAAATATGTCAAAAATACAAAAAGATTTAACTAATACTGTCATGTCTCGTATTAAACGGGAACATATAACAATGAAACCAAGATGGTATTTTATTTTAGGTTCACTTGCTATGGTAATAGGACTTGTTGGACTAAGTATGCTGTCGATATTTTTTGTTAACGTAACCGTCTTTTCGTTAAGAGCACATGGACCGATGGGGGCAATTCGTTATCAACAACTGCTCTCAAGTTTCCCTTGGTGGGCACCAGGTTTGGCGATCATTGGATTAGGATTCGGCATATGGATGCTGAAAAAATACGAATTTTCCTATAAGAAAAATTTTCTATTAGTAATCCTTGGGTTTGTAGCAGCAATAATAGTATCAGGAGTATTGATTGATTATCTTGGAATTAACACGTTTTTGTCTCGTCAAGGACATATGCGAAGATTTTATCAGCAAGTTGAAGTTCAGAATACCACTTTTCCGAGAGGGCAAGGGCAAGGACGATTGAATAGATAAAAGGTTCGATTATCACCCATTGCTCGGAGAAAATGATAATTAGAGTGTTAGGACAAGCTAAACCACTAACTAAAACATCAGCATTTAAGCCTTCTAAATTAAGATTACTACGGTTTGATATAATACGTTCATGATATTGACGAAAACAACCCCGTATACGAAAGAAGAAATTCAACAGCTTCGAGAGCGATTTGACAGTTATATTAAAACAGTCATTGATATTGAAAAGAAAATGTGTTCCGCAGGATGTGACAGACATTTTGAATAGGAAAAAATATTATTGAATCAAGGTTCAAAACAGGAATATTTATGGGGAGGAGGAATTGATTTAGAGACAAAAACAATCGACGGTAATTCATTTATCAATATCCGTCCGACACAGGGAAATACAAGTAATGAAATACTGGATCCAAATATTCGAAAATCTTTTGAAGAAGTAACGAAGTATTTTTTTAATGAGTTCTATGGAAAATAAAATTATTTTAGCATCACTGGCAATGGATTTAAAACGGGTTGCGCTTGGACTTCATAGAAAATCAGCTAACATGGCAGATAGATTTTTAACTGAAGCTATAAAACGGAGAGATGAAGTGAATATTGACGATGTGGCACCATATATGAAAACAATATTAGGACATATTGATTCCATACATAATGCTGAAGATGCACTTATGTATAGCACCCGTATTCAAAACTACATATTGTACAAATAAAAGGTTCGAACATCACCACAAGTCTGTCTCCGGTAGAGACAAGTGTAAACATATATTTCGTTTACAAAATGCATGTTTTTTAATAGACCCGCTCAAACATTGTTTTAATGACGAAGAGTATAATAAAATGTGAAAGAACATTGGAATTGTATATGAAACTTACTGTTATTCTCTCAACCAACAACGCAGAAAAAAATTGGAACGCATTGAGATTGAGTAACCTTGCTCTTAAAAATGGGGACAGCGTAAGTATTTTCCTTATTGGAGAAGGTGTAGAATATCTGAAATTCAGCGATGAGACATTTGATATAAAGAAACAGGTTGATACATTTCTTGAGTTAGGAAAAGGTGAAATCCGAGCCTGCGAAACATGTATGGTACTTCGACATCAAGAGGGTAATAAAACATGCCCTGTTAGCGGTATGAAAGAATTGTATACCCTGATAAAAGAAAGCGATAAAGTAATTACTTTTTAGATGCTACTATGACTGATTCTCAAAATATCAATAAAACAATAAATTATCAGGACGGTTCTGTGGTGAGTAAAGAAATTGTAAATAAGCCAACAGGAACAGTGACGCTTTTTGCTTTTGATAAAGGTCAGGGATTAAGTGAACATACTGCTCCCTACGACGCCCTTGTGGTTGCAACAGAAGGTGTTGCAGAAATAACAGTATCGGGAAAGAAACACACAGTACAAGCTGGTGACATGTTGCTTATGCCAGCAGGAGCGCCCCATGCATTGAAAGCTATTGAGCCATTTAAGATGCTATTGACGATGATTAAATCTTAAGTCACAAAACTATGAGAAATGCAATCATTCTTCACGGAGGACCAGATAAAGAAGAATATTATGATCCAAATACGCCAAGTGAGAGCAATGCTCATTGGATACCATGGTTGCAAAGTCAACTAATAAAAAACGATATCCCAACGGCAACTCCTGAAGTTCCATTTTCCTTTGATCGAAATTGGAAAGTATGGAATACAGAGGTCGAGCGGTTTGATATCACTCCGGAAACAATTCTTGTTGGTCATAGCACCGGTGCTGGATTTTTTATTAAGTATCTCAGTATTCATCCAGACATAAAAGTAGATAAGGTTATTCTTGTCGCTCCATGGCTTGATCCGGATCGCGAGCATACAAAGAAGTTTTTTGATGATTTTGAAATAGATTCCAACTTAGTATCTCGGACAAAAGGAGTAATTGTTTTGTATTCAGATGATGATCAAAAGAGTGTTTTGAAAACAGTGGATATTATTAGAGAAAAAATTAAGGGTGTTATCTATAAGGAATTTCATAATTATGGACATTTCTGCATAGAAGACATGAAAACAACAGAATTTCCTGAATTACTTCATATTATTTTGGAGTAATATATTATAGTAAGGAGGAGATATATGAGCAATCAAACAATGAAATCAACTGGTTGTTGTGAGCCATTTAATCCAAAGCCATGGGAGGATAAAGAAATATTCTGGAAAGAGAAAATATTTGTTAAAGATCATATAACTAGCTTCTTGCATATTCCTTTGAATATGGGCCAAAAAATTATCA
>CAYRFA010000059.1:0-1640 GCA_964423435.1 uncultured Gammaproteobacteria bacterium
GCACCGGATCTTTTTTCCATTGATAGTGGCACTGTCATGTTAAAAAAAGACCCTACAACATATACAGAAGAAGACAAAAAATTAGCTCATGAAGCGGCAGCAGCATGTCCGAATGGTGTTATCGAAATAACCCAATAATAATACCTCATGACTCTCATTCAAGCGATTATTTTAGGCATTGTCGAAGGAATAACGGAATTTCTTCCCATATCCTCAACTGGTCACATGATACTGGTAAGCACTCTTCTTCGTATTCCTCAAACAGAATTTTTAAAAACATTTGAAATCGTTATCCAGCTTGGCGCTATTATTGCAGTTGGCTTTCTTTATATAAAAACGCTTTTGACAAAACGGGTTGTATGGTTTCCCCTTATCGCAGCTTTTATTCCTACAAGCATCATCGGATTTATTATGTATAAATTTGTAAAGCAATTCCTCCTCGGAAATTCCATGATTACCGTTATCGCGCTTGGCTTAGGAGGAATAGCATTTTATGCTATCGAACAAATACTAAAACGACACACACCCAAAGCGACAACTCTTGAAAAAATTACCATTCCACAAGCAATACTCATCGGTGTCGGTCAATCAGTATCAATCATCCCTGGAGTATCCCGTGCTGCTGCATCAATATTTACCGGAATGCTCATAGGACTCTCGAGACAGACCGCCGTTGAATTTTCTTTTCTTCTGGCAATACCAATAATGATTGCAGCAAGTTCACTCGACATTATTAAATCAAAACCGTTTATTGACAAAGCGTTTATCCTTCCGGTTATCATAGGCACACTCGTCGCATTTGTAACGGCAATGGTCACGGTGAAATTGTTTTTGAAATACGTTCAAAGCCACACATTTTTTCCATTTGCGATATACAGAATATTTCTTGCTATCGGATTTTGGTATTTCATACTACGATCATGAACAAAACAACATGGGAAAAAGTTAGCTCTTGGTATGATAAAAAAATTGGAAACAGTGGTGATTGGACACATGCCAATATTGTCATTCCTAATACAATTAAACTATTATCTCTTGAGCCTCATTCCACACTCCTGGATCTTGGTTGCGGACAAGGTGTTCTTGGAAGATCAATTCCACCAACAGTGGCATATACAGGCATTGATATTTCTCCAAGCCTGATTGGATCGGCAAAAAATCGCGATAGAAATAAAAATCATGACTTCGTTATTGGAGATATTACGAAGAAACTCCCATTATCAACATTATTTTCCCATGTTGCATGTATTCTTACATTGGATAATATCAAAAACCCCAGTGACGTTGTCCATTGCGCGTCGACACACCTACATTCAAATGGTGTATTTATATTTGTGATCAACCATCCCTGTTTCCGCATTCCTCGTCAATCGAGTTGGGGAATTGACCAACAAAGTAAACTCCAATATAGAAAAATTAATCGATATCTGTCCCCCCTCGAAATACCTATTACCATCCATCCAAGTGCATCAGATTCACCTATTACCTGGACCTATCATTTCCCAATTTCAATGTATAGTTTGTGGTTAAAAGAAAACGAATTTACTATTGACATCATTGAGGAATGGACATCAGATAAAGAAAGTGTTGGAAAAGTTGCAAAAATGGAAAACAGGGCACGGTCAGAATTTCCTCTGTTT
>CAYRFA010000059.1:1740-4414 GCA_964423435.1 uncultured Gammaproteobacteria bacterium
TTTACCCAATATAAAACAGCATTCGTTCCCTTATCAATTTTGACATTCCCCAAGGTTTCCTGCGCAAGTGAATTAAGACTTAATTTCCTTCCGATTTTTTGATGAACGAGATCCATAATATCCAAGTGATTGAGTTTTTCTAAATCGATTTTGGTATACGGACGAAGCGCGGGAATATCGAATTTGAGAGTATTAAATCCAATAATTCGATCGGCTGTAGTAAACCAAGGCCACATACGATCAAAATCTTTTTCCCAAAAACTGAGCATTTCCCCTTCTCTTTCCTTCTGCTCATCATCAAGTATCCGTTTATAAACAGATACGATAGATACTCCTAACAATCCTGGGTCATCAGATAAAACATCACTAAAAAGTTTTTTCGTTTCAACGTCAAAAATAATTTCTCTCACCATATGGTGTATTGTATTACATAACAATATCCAGTACACTATTTTTCATGACGCAACAACTTTGTCCAAAGTGCAACAAACCGCTTGGAGAAATCACTACGACTGCATCAGGACGGAAATTACAACGCTGCAGCGCAGGATCGTGGAATCCAGATACGAAAAAAACTGATGGGTGTGACTATATTCTCTGGCTTCCATTTGAACCACAAACACTTGATGAAAAATGCCCGAAGTGCGGATCTCCGCTTGTTCTTACTATGACTAGATTTGGAAAAAAGATGAAGAAATGTTCAATGGGCGGATGGGATAAAGAAAAAAAACAAGCAACTGGTTGTGATTTTATTGAATGGATCAACGGAACAACTGAGTCCTTGGAAGAAGAATGTCCAGATTGTGGATCAAATCTTGTGTTATACACAACAGCATCTGGCAAAAAAATGAAAAAATGCTCAACGAGCGGTTGGGACAAAGAGAAACGAGTTGCTACCGGATGCACGTATGTGCAATGGTTAAAATCGTAAGCTCACTTCACAGAATCAACAAATAATGTATCTCCAGAATATTGTCCTGTCACAGAAACATTTTTATTTGCATATCCGTCCAATGTAACGGTATAGGAATTTAATTTTATCAACGCGTCAGATGTTTTCAGCATATGTGTATAATCATCTCCAGGTTTTGGTAATTTTTGCACCACTCCGGTTTTTGTAACCACAGGTATTTCCTGTGACGCCGGGGAAGAAACTCCCAAGCGACTAATATATTGAAAACCAAAATATCCTCCGACTCCTAAAATTATTATTACGATAAGAAAGATAAGAATATTTTTCATATGTATTTAGTATATAAAAGATAGCATACCAAGTCCAATCAGAATAAACCGAATGAATTTCCCTAGAAATGTCGGAATAACGTAACGAATATATGGAAGTCCTGCATATCCAGCGACAAGTCCAATAATGTCATAGGGAAACGGAATGAGCGACCAAAAGAAAATGGCTATCATTCCATATTTCTCAATTGAATGTTCAATTCGTTTTAGTTTCGCCGGACGCTTCACTATCATCTTTCCGCTGTTTCCGATTATCCATGCAATACTATCATTTATCGCCATACCGGATGCTCCTGCAAACGCGAGTAAATAGATATTGAAATGTGATGCAAGAGGAATAAGTAAAAGCGAAGTTCCACCCATAGCACTCATAACAAATACCCCCGGGTATCCAAACTTCAAAAACGGCTCCGGTGATATTGCCACAAGCCCAGTTACAATAAGAAGTATAATTCCAACAAAAAATGTTACACGTTTAAAGGTTGTGGATTTTACAAAAGAGACAATTTTTTCTTTATTGGTCATTTTTTTCGCAAACTCACAATAAGAGGGAGAACAAAGGTTAACACATAATACAGATACACATCAAATTTATAGTAGCCATCTGCTGGTTTAAACAGTTTCACCAAAAAGAAATAATCAAAAATAATTGCAATGAGCGTCCAGACCACGGCGAGAAAGAAATAATAGGGAAATGAATTGCTTTTTATTTTTTTGAACAATACCCACAGTGTTATCACTGTTCCAATTGGGGTAATAACCCATCCAATCATGGAAGACGGAACAACGAAAAACAGGAGTATGCCAAGAACATACCCAATGAACCACAATAGAATTCCCCATCCAATCGCGTCTTTCAAAAACTGTTTTGTCATAGATTTATTATTAGAAATTAATGCCAAGAATCAAATTCTTCCATCATTTTAAGTCTATCTTGATTTCCATCATAAGCAGCATTTAACCAAGCATCTAAAATCTTTTTGATATTATCCTTATTTATTTCCCACCCGCTTAAACATAGTATGTTCGAGTTATCATAAACAACTGACCATTCTGCGATTTTCTCGTTTGCAGCAAGACATGCACGAATGCCGCTAAATCGATTTGCTCCAATTTCAACACCTGCGCCCGTACCACAAGATAAAATGCCTTTGTTCATATTATTTTCCTTTACTGGATTTACTACTTTTGGTATCAAACTTTCTAATTGAATATCTTCTTTTTCACTTTTCACACCTACATTCGTATATTCGATGCTCTTTGATTGAAAATATTCCTCAACTATGGAAATCGCTTTATATCCATATTTGTCTGCACCAATATAAATCATATTGAATAAATTATATCAGATAAGGTCAAACAATAATTCTTTCAATATGCTATACTAGCATTGTGCATAAATCATTTTATGCAAGCGGATTTTTGTATCACT
>CAYRFA010000060.1:0-4374 GCA_964423435.1 uncultured Gammaproteobacteria bacterium
CTGCTCTGTTTTCCCCAGTCGGGTATCAATATATGCCGCAATTGCCAACAACAGTTCGTGAAACGTTAGTACGGTTGTTTGATAGTGAAGAAAAGAGACTTGTCTGGCTCTATAGCTATGCCAATATGGGTTTTATACCGCTTCTTTCTTTCGGTAGCCTGATTGCTGTTTTTGTAGACTTATCCCAATATTTTGTCACAGGTCCTGAATTTAGCCGTATGTGGAGTCCATTCATGCATCATCGGGCAATACTCGCTCCGTTTCTTATATTGGGAATGATAGAAGTACTGGAAAGAATAAATAAGATAAAAGTTATAACGATTATATCAATTATACTTTTGATAATAACGATCGGAACGCAATACTATTTTCATTTCCCGCTCAATAAACTCGTAAAATCTGAATATTGGAAAGAAGAAGCGTGGATAAATGATACTCGTAAAATGATTTCAGCAATTCCAGCAAGTTTTAGCATTGCTACTCAGCAAAATCTCGTCCCGCATCTTTCGCATAGAAATGAGATTTACCTTATCTATCCGCGGGAACATAATATTACAGAATCTCCCTGCGGACAAACACTTTGCTGGTGGCTGGATTTTGGCGGGAAACCAGAATATCTCGTCGTTGATACGAGGCCAAACCAGTGGCTTACGCAAATATTGGAAACAAATGAACATTGGAACGCGGGAGTAACAAATATGGAGAAAGTCGAGCGTTTAACACTTAAAAAGCAAATCGGTACGATGAAGTTGTTTAAAATCAATTATGATAAAGGCAACGTGTATTGATATAATATCTTCTAGATATGTCTGTATCGCTAAAAATCACTAATTTTCAAGAAAAACTAGATCTAGCTAAAAAAGAGCATGAGGTACTCGCGTTTTGGGATGAAACAAAGGCTTTTGAAATGTCAGTTTCAAGTAGGCCGACATCTAAACCATATGTGTTTTATGATGGGCCACCGTTTGCAACCGGCCTTCCGCATTACGGGCACATTCTTGCTTCAACAGTGAAAGACGTATTTCCCCGATATTTTACGATGAAGGGGTATCGTGTTGAACGCGTATGGGGATGGGACTGTCATGGACTACCTATTGAAAACATCATCGAAAAAGAGCTTGGTTTGAAAGGCGGAAAGAAGGGAATTGAGGAGTTGGGAATAGATAAATTTAATGCAGCGTGCAGGTTCGCAATTTTACGTTTTGACCGCGAATGGGAAAAAGTCGTGCGAAGAATTGGCAGATGGGTTGATTTTGCTCATTCCTACAAAACAATGGATCTTTCATACATGGAGTCTGTTTGGTGGGCGTTCAAAACTCTCTTTGAAAAGGGATTTGTGTATGAGGGCCGTAAAGTTATTTTGTATTGTCCCAGATGTGCAACTCCTCTTTCTAATTTTGAAATTGCGATGGACAACAGTTATAAAGATATTGATGAGCCGTCAACAATATATAAATTTAAAGTTGCAGGGAGTAAGGATAACTATTTTCTTGCCTGGTCAACCACCCCCTGGAATAAGCTCGTCACAACAGCCCTTGCTGTAAATCCAGATCTTACATATGTCTATGTAAAACAAGGAAAAGAAACATATATATTGGCCGAAACAAGGCTTTCGATACTGACTGAAGTTCCATATGAGATTGTAAAAAAAGTGCAGGGGTCAGAACTCCACGGTTTGAAGTATGAAGCTTTGTATGATTTTTTCCCAAATAGAACCGAAGATGAACAGGGATTCATCGTTGTATCTGACGACTATGTAACAGATTCAGAAGGAACAGGCATTGTTACCCTTGCGGTCTATGGAGAAGAAGATTACCGGGTCATGAAAAAACACCATATTCAACTTGCTGAACATGTTGATATGGATGGAAAACTGAAAAAAGAAGTTACTCCCTGGCAGGGAATGTATCTACTCAAAGCAAATCCTCTTATTGATGAAGATCTCAAAAAACGAGGACTTATATATAAAGAGGAGCATATAACGCATAGTGTACCTACGTGTTATCGGTGTGAAACACGGCTCTATTACGCGCCCATTCCAGCATGGTTTATTGATGTGCAAAAAATGAAATCAGATTTAACCTCCCAAAACAAACACATACATTGGTACCCAGAATATTTAAAAGAAGGAAGGTTTGGAAAAGGCCTTGAGCAAGCACCTGATTGGAATATTTCAAGAAGCAGGTATTGGGGAACGCCCATGCCAATATGGAAAGGTCAGGAGTTGGTACGTATTATTGGTTCACTTGATGAGTTGAAAAAGTGGGCAGTAGATCCAGAAAAAGTATCAAAACTTACAGATATTCACCGTGAGTATGTCGATGATATAGAACTATGGGTAGATGACGCAAAAACAATCAAAGGAAAAAGAATTCCAGAAGTCTTTGATTGTTGGGTGGAATCCGGTAGCATGCCGTTTGCGTCCATTCACTATCCATTTGAAAACAAAGATAAATTCAAATCTTCGCATCCGGCGCAATTTATATCTGAATATATTGCACAAACACGCGCATGGTTTTATACCCTTCACGTCATGTCAGTCGGGTTATTTGGAACACATACATTTGAACATGCGGTAACGTCAGGAACAATCTTAGCTGAAAACGGGGACAAAATGAGCAAATCAAAACGTAATTTTCCTGATCCGTCGCTTGTGTTTGAAAAATATGGTGTGGACGCCTTACGATTTTATCTCATGAATTCTGTTGTGATGAAAGCTGAGAATATCAACTTTTCAGAAGCAGGAGTGAGAGATGTATATCAGAAAATAATTAGTATGTTATGGAATGTTTGCAGTTTCTATAAACTGTATGTTCCCAAAGGAATTATTTCTGAGTTAAAACCAGTCCACGTGTTGGACAGATGGATTGTCAGTCGAACAAATTCCCTCATTTCTACTATGACTTCTGCATTAGATGCGTATGATACGGTTGCTGCCTGCCGCGCAACGAGTGATTTTATCAGTGATTTATCAACGTGGTATGTAAGAAGAAGTCGCAATCGATTAAAAACGGATGCTCTTGCTCAACAAACATTGGGATGGGTACTGGTGACTCTTTCAAAAATGATGGCCCCCATAACACCATTTATAAGTGAACTTATCTATCAAAATCTCGTTGGCGACGGGAAATCTATACATTTGACGTTTTGGCCAAAGGCAAATGCTGATTGCGATGTGGATTTAGAGAATGACATGATGTTTGTTCGGCAGTTGGTGGAACAAATCCATGCTACAAGAAAAGAAAAGGGGATTCCTGTGAAACAACCGCTTTCCAAAGTAACCATATATTCCGAAAAAGACACTGTGTCTTCGGAACTAGCGGAAGTAATCTGTGAGGAAGTAAATGTTAAGGAAATCATCTTGAAGAAAAGTGAGAAAAAAGCTCAGATAGATCTCGATACTACTATTACACCAGAATTAAAAGCAGAGGGGGATATGCGGGAGTTAATACGGGAAGTTCAAAGCGTACGGAAAGCAGAAGGATTTGGAATTAACCAACATATTCAAACGTTGCACATACCAAACGCGTACAGACATTTAAACGATGAGCAAATACAACAGGTACAAAAAATAACACTCGCAGATGCAATTGTATGGGACGATACAAACACTATTACGATTGGCCAACAATCATAGTTCTATTATTATTGACTGTTTTCGGACTTTTTATTTTGTTGACTGTCAATACATCCCTTTTTTATCAGCAGCTTCTCTATGCAGGTATTGGATTTATTCTTCTTCTTGTTATTTCTAAAATAGATTCTGTTCTTTTTACCTGGTTTGTTCCGTTTGGATACATAAGTAGTATTATTTTTTTAGTTTTGTCTTATATTGGTCCATCGGTTCGTGGAGCGCATCGCTGGATTATGATCGGTCCGCAGCAAATTCAACCGTCAGAAATAGTGAAGCCCATTCTTCTACTCGTATTTGCCTTTTATATTACAAAATTCCCTCCAAAGAAGCTTCCCGAAATGCTGTTTCACGCAGTCATCTTTTTTATCCCTTTCTTCCTTGTGTTTAGACAGCCTGATTTGGGAACCAGCATCGTATATTTAACCATGTGGGCTTCAATGATGATCATGGGAGGTTTTCCGCTTGCTTTATTTTTTGGTGGAATCGGTGTAGGAATTGCAGGACTTCCATTATTATGGAATGTATTGGCTGGGTATCAAAAATCGAGAATTACCACGTTTCTTAACCCCATGCTTGATCCACAGGGAGCAGGGTATAATGCAATCCAAGCCGTGATAGCAATCGGAAGCGGTCAGTGGATAGGACGTGGTCTTGGACTCGGAACGCAGAGTCATTTGCGATTTTTGCCTGAATATTATACAGATTTTATGTTTGCAACATTGGTTGAGGAATTGGGATTT
>CAYRFA010000061.1:0-4336 GCA_964423435.1 uncultured Gammaproteobacteria bacterium
TTGCCTGCGCTACTTAAAATAATCGGCTCAACTCCGAGAAGCTTGAGCGAATAGCCAATATTCCCCGCTATTCCTCCCATTTGCTTTGTCAGAGTATCGACAAGAAAGCTGAGAGATATCTGATGAATTTTCTCCTGCATCAACCGTTCTTTAAAAAGACCGGGGAAATCCATAATATAGTCATATCCGAGACTGCCGGTGACAACAATATTCATAATTGTTTTACTGCATCATCTTCGTTATTTCATTCATTTGACCGGCAGCTGCTTGCTGAGATTGCTTTATAACATTATTCAACGCCCTGCGTGCTGATTCGTTTGGATTACCAGCTATTGTTATTGATTGCACTTCCTGATTCCCATTCATCACAACCTCTACATCGCCCTCTCTTACTGAAAAAGACATGGCGCCTAATTTCTTTTGCATTTCAAAGGCAATTTTCGCCATCTTTGTCATGTCTCCACCAGATTTGAGCATATCTCCAACGCCACTTAATGCTTTTAACGGATTAAACATAGATAGTTCTCCTTTATATTTTGGGACTTAATACGATTTCAGCAGTTAGTTTAACACCAAAAAGTTTTTTTAGAACTACCGATAGGATATCACGAACCTTGGGATCAGACAACCGATCTTTATGAAACGCATACTGCGTTTCAATCGTCACTCTGTTATGAGATAACGCTTTTGGATGAGTTGACCGTAACACACCTGCAATAGAATGATTGTATGGTTTAACTGCCTCAATGACATCTTTCCAGCTGTCAACTAATTTTTCAATTGATACCAAATCGGTATCAGTTTCTTCCTCTTGCGCCTCCTCCTTTTGCTCAACTTGTTTTTGAATGGTTGAACCTTCCGAGGAAGGTTTTTGTTTTTTCTCAACTTGAGCTTCCGGCTGAACAACAGCATCTTTCCTGCAATACTCCATGACCGCAAGTTCCAGTGGAAGTTCTGCTATGGGAGAAATCTTTAGTTGTCCAAAGGCGGTAACCATAAGCGTCAAACACTCTCTGCACGACGCAGTGTCCCATGAAGACGTGCCATCTATCAGTATTTTTTGACAATCCTTCACAATATCTACCATAAATTGCTTAATATCTTTACCATTTATCACGAGGTTTTGGATCAATTTGAGCGCCTGATCCTGATTTTTTGTCGTAAGTGCATGGATAAACTCTCCCCTGATTGCAGCATCACTGGTTGCAAGCATATCAGTTACCGCAACAAGAGTAATTTTTTTCGTTGAAAAACTGACCTGTTCAAGCAGTTTCACCGCATCCCGAAATGCACCATCAGCAATACTTGTAATAAAGCGAATTGCGTCGTCATCGACATTGATTTTTTCTTTCTTTACAATTTTTTGTAAGGCGGATACAAGTTCATCCTGAGTGGCTCTACGAAACGGAATAGCAATACAACGGGATTTAATTGTCATGGGAACTTTTCCAGCTTCAGTGGTTGCCAAAATAAACACTGCATGTTTGGGGGGTTCTTCAAGGGTTTTAAGAAGCGCATTAAATGCCTCAGTTGTCAGCATGTGCACTTCGTCGATAATATATATTTTGTAGTCTCCAGAAACTGGGGTGAGTGCAATACGATCCCGAAGTTCCCGTATCTCATCAATGCCACGGTTACTCGCTGCATCAAGCTCAAGTACGTCCATGTTTGTTCCACGAGCAATTGTTGAACATGAATCACATGTTCCACAGGGACCTGTTTTTTTGGAAAACTTCGTGCAGGTATACAGTTTTGCAATAATTCTAGCAGTTGTTGTTTTACCAGCTCCTTTAGGACCTGTAAGAAGATATGCATGCGGAAGTTCAGACCGGTCTTTTTTCAATAAGGACAACACTTGTTCTTGAACATGACTATTGTCTATTTCGCTAATTATCTGTGGCCTGTAAGTTCTATAAAATGACATAGTTATTCTAGATGGTGAATACCAAGTAAATGATCAATTCCATGATAGATCAAAAATATAATTTGGTCATCTACCAATTTGTTTTCTTCTATGGCTTCCGTAACCGCCTGCGGGTATGAAACAACAATATCCCCAAGTCGAATAAGGTTGTCCGGCGGATCAACAAAGGGAACGGGATTGGGTTGAGACGGATCATTATGAGGAAATGACAAGACATCGGTCGGATAATCAATTCCTCGATACCTTTTATTTAACTCATGCATTTGACGGTCGCCGACAATCGTAATACTCACTTCAACGTCACTTTCAATCTTGGGCGTAAGATATGAAATAACCGCAGCTTTAATCTTTTTCCGGCCTACCGGGTAGTGAGATTCTGTTTGCAACAACACGGTTATCATATCAGCTGTTTGAGCATTGAAGATACGCGTCCGCCATCTGCACGTCCAGCAACTGCTTGCATTGCTTGTTTCATCAATAAGCCAAAATTAGACTCACCTGATTTCGCTACTGGTTCAAGCAGTTTTTTCAACTCCTCATCCGTCATCTCTTTTGGAAGGAATGCTTCCAAAATAGTCAGTTCTCCCTGTTCTTTTGAAACCAATTCGTTCCGCGAAGCTTTTGTAAATGCCTCAATGGATTCTTTATGTGTTTTGACCTGTTTTTTAATAACATCAAGTACGTCCTCATCTTTCATGGCCGCTTCTCCTGCTGCTTGGTATTTAGAAATTGCTGCATTTCGAATTGCGGCTAGCAAAAACCGCAAGGTGTCCACACGAACATGATCGCCTTTTTTCATCGATGTCAACACATCTGCTTTTAAATCATCAAGTAGCATATATTCTCCTTAATAATTAAGTCTGTTTGGGTGACGAAGTCTGCGAGCGAGTTCCCGTTTCTTTTCTTTTTTAATCTCAGCCGGCTTCTGGTAAAATTCCCGTTTTTTCAAGTCCTGCAAGATCCCTTCGGTTAACACCTTACGGGTAAATTTACGAATAAGCGAATCTGAATTGTCTCCTGGTTGTGCTTTCACAAATACCATAAATAAAAATACACCTCCTTAGCGAATCTCTTTTTTGATTTTTTCAGCAACAGCTGGTAATGCTTCTTTTACTTCTTTTTCTACTACCAATTGTATCACACCGCCTTTATCATCAGGAAACCGGGGCAGAACATGAATATGAAGATGATGAACACCCAATGGCTCCTTGTGATTTGTTCCAATTGTGAACACTTCGGTGGCATACACTTTTGTTAGCGCTGTTACTACTTTTTGGACTGTTTCCATCAAGTGAGATAGTTCTTCTGGTGTGTAATCTAAAATCGTCCAGCCGTGTTTTTTTAAAATGACTACCACATGACCAGAGGTTGAAGGAAAAATATCTAAAAATGCACGAGTATAATCATCTTCATATACGGTATAGGAAGGAACTTTGTTTGCAATTATTTTACAAAAAAGGCACTCATCCATATATTTTTTTTACTATTTCTATGACTTCATTCAATATTAGTTTTGTTGGTTTCATGTCCGGATTTTTGGCGCTCCCATTCAGAAGCATGTGTTTACTCGCATGCAAAAACCAGGTTGCGTCCGGATCAAGCTTTCTCATTTCATCATATAATGCTGTCAAATCAATTTCATCTTTTGGAATAGATTTAATCTGAATACTTCCAATTTTTGGATCTTTTCGGACAACGATCACATATCCCATTTTTTGACCAACATGAACAGCTTCCCTATTAACCGTCTCTATCCCGAGAGACTTACCAAATTGTGTGGTAAACTCAACTCCTTTTTCTTTTATTTCTTTTTCCGCCCATACTTTGTTTTGAAATATTTTGTAGGAAGCATCCATACAATCCATGACGCCATCAATCATAGAGAGTGGATCATTTACCATGGTCATATTCATGCCATCAATAATTGATCCTAATGATAAATCCCATACATCAGACATTGGACTTGGGAAAAACACTTCCCGGAAATGGTCAACGTCATTAACTACCCGTAAAAGCCGCTCCAACGCTTCATCTTTTTTCCCTAACGATTCATAGACAAGGAGTGCGGCACAGGTATCCTCATTTGATTGATGATGGTCAAATTTCCCAAATCCAGTATCTACATGTACAACTTCGGGATCACTATCCACTGATATATCACCCATCGTTTTTCCAGCAGAGACAAAGGCAATCGCAGCCTCTTTCCACTCAGGCAGAAACGTCTTAAGAAGCCAGATAGAGGTAATTCCATCTAAATCCGGCGCAAAATGGGTAACAATGGTTTTCATTACTTCAAAGTATAGTGGATTTTACTTCTAATTGAAAGGAACTATACCGAGTAACATTTCGGAAGAATATACTCACGAATGTTGGCAAATGTATCTATATTTTGTGCCTCTTCCTTGGTAAACC
>CAYRFA010000062.1:0-4237 GCA_964423435.1 uncultured Gammaproteobacteria bacterium
CAACTCCGGTCTTAATTTCTTCAAGGGACTGTGTATATTTTTGGAAGGCAAATGTGGTTGCATAACACACCTTGATATGATCTGGATGATTGCTCATGCCTGTTGTATCGTGAGTAATGACAATATCTGGCATGAATCCTTCCATCTTTTTAACAATCAAATCTTCGAGTGTTCCTGGAGTTACAGACTTCAACTCCCCGTCCGGCTGATTCAAAAATTGTATATGCCCAATACCTAATATTTTTCCTGCCCGTTCAACCTCAACATCTCTCCCGACGCCGTTTGTTACGCAAATAAGTTCCACATGCCACCCACGGCCAGTATACAGAGCCACGGTACCTCCTACAGTAAATGATTCGTCATCAGGATGGGCAAAAACAAGAAGCATCTTCTTCATCGTGGTACAATTCTATCATGAATACAATCCCAATCGTATATACAGCTGACTGGAAGGAATATAACCTCCTAGACTCAGGGAACGGAGAAAAACTTGAATCGTTTAATGGATACACGATGATTCGACCTGATCCGAGAGCCATCTGGAGTCACCATCTTCCCCAATCTTCCTGGGATAATGCCGATGCAACATTTATACGAACCGATAGTGAACATGGAGATTGGAAGATAAGAAAAGAAACTCCTCATCCATGGACACTTCACTATCACGATTTAAAATTCAAACTCCATCCAACAGATTTCAAACACGTTGGTGTATTTCCTGAACAGGCAACAAACTGGAATTGGGTTAAAAAACAGTTAACAATTAACAATTCACAATTAACAGTTCTTAATTTGTTTGGGTATACGGGAGCGGCGACGGTGGCGGCAACAAAAGCTGGAGCACATGTGACTCATGTAGATAGTTCTAAACCATCAATTACCTGGGCGCATGAAAATTGCGATTTAAACGCCATACCTCAAACGCAAACTCGATGGATTGTCGAAGATGCATATAAATTTGTTTTGAATGAAACAAAACGGAAGAGTCAATATTCCGGAATTATTCTTGACCCACCACGGTTCGGCCACGGAACAAAAGGAGAAATCTGGAAATTAACAGAAGACTTACCTACTCTTCTTTACGCAATCAAAAAAATTCTCAAACCAACACATTCATTTGTTCTTTTGAATGTCTACACTGCGGATTTATCAGCACTTGCCATTTACAATCTCATGAACAATGTGTTTTCAGAATTCAAAGGAACGTGTGAGTTGGGGGAACTGGCAACAAAAGAAGAGGGTTCAGACCGTTTTCTTCCGCAAGGAATTGTGGCTCGGTGGACGACTCGTTAGAGAAATTTCTTTGATATATACGCAATAAAAAATCCTACTGATGCTCCAAAGATTGGTCCCCAGAGAAATTCAAGAATCAAAGTGTTTTTAAACGCCTGAACCGATATGGCAAGTATCCCAGCAATGGAACCCATGAGCACTGCTTCCTTTGTTTTTGGTTTTCCTTTTGTTTTATACAGAACAATAAACAGAATTGCTGAAACGAGAAGAAATTGAGAAAGAAGTCCTACAAATGAAATAATGGGCATCTTTCCAGAAATAACGAAGTTCCAAAGAGCATCAATGATGCTCGTTCCGATGAAAGCAAGCACATACACAAGAAATATTCTCATGCTTTTTGTAAGTATACCATATTGTTATTATTCTTCATTTTTGTCTCTCAAATAAGACAACTACTCCTTGCGCTTGTGGTCCTAGATGGACTGATAGTGTTGGTGTAATTGTGACATTTTCTCGTTGTGTATTAGAATCCTTTCCAGACAAATTATCATAAATTTCATCGATTTCTTGACTCAAATTCACTCTTCTTTCTTTCTCTCCAGTATTCGTTCCAATTGGAGTTGATGTTAAAACAACACGTTCAATTAACCTGCCCCCACGAACATCTTCAACTGCCTCTACTAAACGAGCTAATCCGTTTTTCCTTGTCATAGCAATTCCGCGGCTTCTCCCAATATTATTATCCATTTCAACTATACCTTTTCCTCCCGCTCTCGCAAGAAACTTTGTGATGATTTCTTTTTCCACTCGTCCGCCTCGTCCGGCGAATTCCGGACTATCGAGATACGCAAACACGACTATTCGCTGCTGCATTGCTTTTAATTCAAAAAGAATTTCTTCGACTCCAAGACCCTTTCGAGCAAGTTCTAACGCATGACCAGCCATGATTCCCGTTCCATCAAATACAGTTTCTGAATCAAAATGATGAGCTCTTTCAAAAAATTCTTGTTGAGCAATATAAATAGCATTTCCATATCCCGTACTCAATTTTGTACCAACCGACACATGGAGAACATCTGTAATACCTGCATTTAATAAGGCTTGTTCATACAACGTGGCTATCTCACCTACACCCGGTGCGGCTGTTGAAAGTTGAATTCCAGATAGTAACTCGTCAACAACTAGTTGAGAGGTTAAAGTTGAATCATGACGAGATAGTCCCTCAGGGGTATTTATAAAAGGATCTGTAACTAAAAGGTCAGGGAATCGAGTATGTAGCTCTCTACTTGGAAGATCAGTGACAATAGCAACTCGCTGTTCGGCTGTAGCCATAGTATCCCTTTTGTCAAGCTATAGGGGATTATAACAACAAAAACAAAAAATGCAACATATGATATGATCATGGCATATGAAAAAAGAACTCGTTATATCTTTTCTTATTGTCATTGTTGTCATCGGAGGAATATTTTGGAGCTTACAGAAGAAACCTACTGTTCCCGCAACTTCTCAAATAGCATCTGTTGAACCAACAACTCAGCCTGCTGTAACCAAACAGGAAGTTATGAAACACAACACGAAAGATGATTGTTGGGTTATCGTCAGTGGTAGCGTTTATAATGTAACGAGTTATATTCCCAACCATAAAGGTGGACCAGATAAAATTATTTCTGTCTGCGGCCAAGATGCAACGACGCTGTTTACCACACGAAACGGAAAAGGACCGCACCCAGATAAAGTGCAAGGAGCACTCAACGCAATGCTTGTTGGACCACTCGCAAAATAAAATGAAAAATATCCATATCTATCTTGCTTCCAAAAAAATTCATCGGTTGCTTGTCGTTTTAATTATTATGTTAATCATTCCTATGATAATCACCGGATACATGATGAAAACAAGCACATATTTCCCTTTTGATCCCCTCTCCATCCGCATGATCCACAACACCATCAGTCTCTATTTTTCAGGAGTTCTCGGAGCAATGTCCTTAACCGGCCTATACATGTTCATCTTCCCGTATCTGAAGAAAAATACTCCAACACCATCTCAATAAGAATATTTCTTTGTTCCGGTATTTTCCATGAATGGTCTCCGTCAAGGAATATCCGTTTGACGTGGGGTATTTTTCCAAATCCGTCGAGAAATTCTGTACCGATTACATCGTCCTGATTTGCATGAATGAGAATCAATTTCGTTTTCTGAGAATATTTCATCACCGTAGAAACCGGATCAAAAGTTTGTAAAACTTTCCAAAAACTCGGTCCAATCTTTTGCACTGCTCCACTTGATCTTGGAAATTCAGACACCCCATCAAGATTAACAACTGCTCCTGGCCTTGTGCCAAATCGATCAATCATACGTTTAATAATAAAATCTGTGTTTGTATTTGGAATTCCGGTAAATATTGTTTTTTCTATTTCATCGGGACAAGCAAGAGACGTAATAAATGTTCCCATAGACTGAGCAAAGATATATATCTTCCCCTTGAAGTGATCTCTTGTAAATTTCAAGATGGCCAAAAGATCATCCGTCCACTTTTCATAATCTTTTTCTTCCATCTTTCCTTCACTTTTACCGCAACCGGAAAAATCAAAACGGATAATTTTGTACGTCTTTCCTAATCTTTGTGCGACATCATCAAAGTAACCTGCAGTTTCATGTTTATCAACACCAAATCCGTGAACAAAAATAATTGTTATATTGCTCTCATTATTTCCTTCGACAATGTAGTCAATTCGCTCGTCTAGTGAATTTCTGATATCAGTCATCATATAGATTGTAACATCCATGTATTAATAATTTTTTTCTTATGTAGTGACGCATTCCCTTGAACAAGTGTTACCGAATCAACCATATATGGTTCAAACTGTAATTGAGATGATATCTTCATAACTTCTTCACGGAATGACTCTTCTACCTGTTTCGTAAACCGCACCAACGTCATATTTGAAAAAAAGTATCTCTTATTAATATATATTTTATCATCTGCCACTCCGTTTTCTTTTA
>CAYRFA010000063.1:0-4062 GCA_964423435.1 uncultured Gammaproteobacteria bacterium
ACATCATATTCCAATATTTCCTAAAAGGAGATACTTTCACCATGGCGGAGAGGGTGGGATTCGAACCCACGGTCCAGTTGCCCGGAACGGCAGTTTAGTAAACTGCTGCACTCGACCGCTATGCGACCTCTCCAAAAATAATGCGGAGAGGGTGGGATTCGAACCCACGAAGAGCTTGCGCCCTTAGTAGTTTTCAAGACTACCGCACTAGACCAACTATGCGACCTCTCCTTCCTTTGGCGGAGGAGACAGGATTCGAACCTGCGCGAGCCTTTACAGGCTCAAGAGTTTAGCGAACTCTCGGAATGAACCACTATCCGACTCCTCCAAAGTACGGCTTATTATACCAAGAAGATAAGTTACTGTGCTATTGTCAGTCCCCACACATGCTTGACACCTGCACGTTTTAATACTTCGCACGCTGATTGCATAGTTGCTCCTGTTGTAAACACGTCATCAACTAAAATAATAAGATTGTTTTTACTTGGTACGGTATGTATCGTAAATACGTTTTTCATATTCAATAGACGATCTTGCCGATTCTTCATATCCACCTGTGGAACTGTTTTTCGAATTCGTTTTAACATATCGCTCTGAACTGATATGCCGAATCGTTTTGATAATACACAAGCTATTATTACTGCTTGATTAAATCCCCGAAGTCTTTGACGCGTGGGATGAAGCGGAATAGGAACAAATACTGATTGCTTTGGCAACGATAAATATGGGGCATGGTGCAATAAATCATCAATTACTCTATATGCATACCGATATTTAATTGTTTTTATAGCTTTTTGTATTATCCCCGTATATGGAAAAAAACTTATCAGTCTATCTAATCCGAATTGTTTTTTGCATGTTGGATGGGCAATACCAGCAAAAGAAGCACGACTGCAAACAGAGCATTTTAAGTATGCAAGCTTATGGATTTTTGAAAAACAGGAAGAGCAAACATATGATCCCCATTTCCCGCACCCAAGACAAAACTTTGGGAAAAGGAAATCAAGCAGGTGCATATTAAATAAAATGCTTATTTCTAAATGCAAAACCAGAACTAGATTTTAAATATTTCTCAAATAAAATAGCCTTTTCTTTAGCTTTAAATGCAGCATAAAATAACAAAGACATCATCTTATTGTGATTCTTTGTATATTTTGCTTCCCCATTTAAATGAGATTGTATTCTTTGTTTTAAATTAGAAGAATATCCAATGTATAAGGATGTGTCTCGGAGTTGAATAATATATACGTAATACATAGTCCCACTTCGCTAAAGCTTCGCGGGACACACTTCACATTTATTATATTATCTCGTGAAATAATATACGGTGGCTTGCCACGCGAAACTCTTTTCTGAAAGAAAAGAGTGAAGTGTGGAGATGCCGGGGGTGAGCCCGGGTCCGAAAACGCGAGATAACAAACGTCTACAAGCGTAGTCCATTTAATTCCCTGCCAACCTCTAAATAGACAAAATAGAAGGCGGGGTGTTGACTGAATAAATACTCCAAAATTGGCCAGTCATCCAACTTCTGATGGTCCAGCTATGTTGTCACCTGTAAAATCTCACTGAACAACAGATATTCACAGATGATTCCTTACGCTCGTGCTTGCGCAAAAGCGAGTCCGGAATACTTGAATGCTAAAGCCTGTTCAAGTTGAGCAAGTTTCGCTTCAAGCTTACTGATAGTGTTATCAGCATGTATTTTTTGATAGTTAATTTGCGACAATCTACCAATGTCGGCTTGCTGTCTGTTAATGTGCATTCCCGTCGAATCATTCATCCCCATAAATCCTTTACGTTATTTTCCCTCGAAAATCTCGCTCAAGTTCCCGTTTTTGGTCTTCTCTTTTTATTTTTTCCCGTTTTTCGTATTCTTTCCTCCCCCGGGCCAGTCCTATTTCGAGCTTGATCTGAGGTCCTTTAGTATACCAGGAAAGGGGTATAAGGGTCAATTTAGCGCTATCTAACTTGCTTTGAAGGCTAATTGCCTCTTTTTTGTGAAGAAGAAGTTTTCTTGTCCGTTTTGGATCATATCCATTGGGTCGCGCATAGCTATACGGCATTATTTCTGCGTTTATTAAAAACACTTCTCCACTTGCTATCTTTACATACGCCCCATCTAACTTTCCTTTGCCCAACCGAAGAGATTTTACTTCGCTTCCGAGTAAGCTCACACCAGCTTCTATCCGGTTAATTATTGTGTACTCATGAGATGCTTTTCGGTTTATTATTTTCATACAACATTACCTTAAATCAACACTGTAGAGCTTTCCAGCTGCCAGAAGCAATATTTTACCTTGTTTTTCCGCAACCACCAATTGACTTGGAGTGATATCCCCTGTCCAGGCATACTGAGCAAGATATATACCGTCTTTATCAACAACAACGACTCGTTTATTTTGTGAGTCAAGAACATAAAGATTTTTTGTTTCGTCACTGGTAAAAAGTGTCAGATTCCGGCCGAATGGTGGCTCCACTCCTTTATAGATAAATGTATTTTCTTTTCCTTGAGAAAACCGCTTTATTTTTCCGTCGGTTGTTCCAATCCACACGGATCCATCAATGGTCATCCCTGTTGCTTTACTTAAGTCGGGAAGTGTATCTGGATTTAAGTATTCCTTAAGTTCAGAAAATCCCTGCCCGCCGGCAGGCAGGCTTTTTTCGGTGGCAATATATTTCCAAATTCTACTATTTGCAGTATCAAGAAGATATATGTTTCCTCCAAACACAATCATCGTTTCAACTCTTCCCCATTCACCATTTTTTTTAATATTTAATAATTTTGTGGTTATATTTTCAATTGACAATTGGTGAATTCCATTAGGAGTTAACACATATACTATCTCCCCTTGCGCATCAACTGCTAATATTTGTTCAAATCCTGTTCCACCTCCAATAATTTTTCCAGTTTTTGATGAAACAGTAAGAGCATAAACGGCTTTTTGAGATGTGTCTCCCACAACAAGAGTATCACCCCAAAGACCCATTGTTGATATTGCGCCACCAAGTTTGAGAAGCCCCACATCATAAAACACTTGGGGTTCCTGTGTGTATATGTGCATTGCTGAAGTTAGTGTTGAAGTAATACGTCCATATAACTCTGATGCATAACGCTCTTCTTTTGTTTTATCTGTTACAATTTCAGCAACAGGAGCAAGGAGTGTTTTTGCTTCCATAAGACGTTCTCTTCCTTTTGCCGCATTTAACTCAAGAAGCGCTTGTCCTTCTTCATATAAACGCTGAGCTTCTTGTACAACCACCTGTAGTTTTGTATCATGTTTGTAGATTAACTCTCGGCGTATTCCAACAATAACACTGATTAGGAATATTCCAATGAGAATAATGGTTATCCATGCCCCAGGCGTTATTTTTAGTTTTCGAAAATTGTGTAGATGTGTTTTTATTATTTCCCGTATGTTAAATAATTTTGAAGGAGATTGAGTTGGATTCACTTCTTCACTTTGTATATCCTTAACCTCAAATAAAAGAGCCGCACATCCACATATTGATTCCTTTCCTTGTAGACAAAGCGTTAGCTTTTCAGCTAAGACATCCGCAGAGAGATGGTCGAAAATGCTAAATAATTCCTGTTCTGGCAGAATGTTTCTACAAGTCTTGGATAAAAGAATGAAAATATCTCCTTTTTGAGCAACACCTGAAATAGATCCGCTTTTGTCTAACAATTTTGCGTATTGTCCTTCCCTTTTTACATATACTGCTCCGCCTCCTGCAATAAACACATGGGTTTCTAACCCAACAGGCATAAAAAGAATAAGTGACAGTATATCCGGCACCAATATTTCACGAACAAGTACTTCTAATTCTTGAATTGATGTTGAATGCGTTTCTATTATCTTTGAAACAGCCTGCATACCTATTATTTGTGCTTCTTCTGATTCTGAACGTACTTCTATCACTCCATATAGAGAATCGGTTTTAATTGTTTGTGCCCAACAAGAAGTCGTTGTTGCACCAATTACTGATCCAACAATAGGAATGATTTTCGACATACGTTTCTATCGTATCACGTTTTATTAAAGAAGAATGATGGCTAAAACGATA
>CAYRFA010000064.1:0-4016 GCA_964423435.1 uncultured Gammaproteobacteria bacterium
GTAAACTTTCCAAGAAAATCCGGATATTTTTCAAAGAACCGATCAATAATTTTCAAACGTTCTGGTATTCCCTTTGTATAATCAATTCGGTCAACCCCAATACCAAGTTTTTCGTAGGTAAAACCAAAATCTTGTTCAATAATCTGTTTAGCGGTTTTTTTGTTGCCGAGCTCCTGCATAATTTCGGAATAATCAATTCCAGCCGGAACATGAGTTATTTTTGTTGTATGTTCTTTATACGTAATGCTCCGTGGTTCTGTATCCACAATAATTTCAAGATCTCGTCTTGCACATTCAACAAAATTATCAACATGGTACCCACGGTGAAATCCGATAAAATCAGCTCCCAAAAGTCCAGTAACCATATCTTTTCTCCATGGACAAATCCGATAGATTTCATACGTTGGCCAGGGTATATGCCAAAAAACACCAATTTTAAGCTTTGGATAGGTGCGCCTGAGCATTGCTGGAAGGAGCCCTAAATGATAATCGTTAATCCAAATAAAACCATCTTCTTCCCCTCCGAGCTCCTCTCCAATTGCATCGGCAAACTTCTGGTTGACGGCCACATAATCCTGCCACCAGGAGTTATGAAAAATAGGTTTAACAAATACTGCATGACATAATGGCCACAACGTTTGATTGGCAAATCCGTAATAGAATCCCTCAAGTTCCTTTTTCTTAATAAACACCCGTTTGAGAGTGTATGAAGGTTTTTCTGGAGGAACCATAACTCGATTATTGGAATCCACCATCTCACTATCCGCATCTCCAGCTGCAAGTGCGACCATTGTCCCTCCTGTTGCCTGTAAAATTCCATCAAGCAAGCTGTGCGCCCCTCCTGCAGTTTTTTCCATCGTAATCCCTAAAGCTGATTTTGTGTGAATATACGCCTCACGCTGAATGGCAACAATAAACTTTCTTCCCTTTAAAGCAGTTTTTACAAATTGAGTAAGATCTTTTGGAGTTTTTATGGCAGCCATAGTATATGGAGAGACTGAATATTGACCATATTGTATCACACGAGAAGAAGTTGCAACATTCTTTTTGAGCATTACCTTTTATTATAGACAATAGGTATGATATGCTCAATGCATGCAGATAGGACTACTGTCTTCTTTTCCTCCTTCTAATAGCGGCATTGCTGAATTCACTGATGATTTTGAAAATGCTTTAAAGCAATCTAACAATGATATCATTATACAACGAATAGCTTTAGAAGATCCTTCAATCGCTTCTAAAACTGATTCGTCTTTTCTGTGCATAATTCAAAAAGAACGCATTGAAGATTATATCCACGCCGCAGAAATAATTAACGCTTCTTCCATTGAAATTCTCATCATTCAACATGAGTTTGCTACTTATGGAGGCCCAAATGGTGAGTATATCGTCAAACTCATTCATCGCATCAAAAAACCAATTATACTTATCGCTCACACCGTCCCAGTGGCTGACGACGCTCATCACATCATTGAACGAAAACAATTTTTTCAAGCAATTTACGATTCAGTCAACAACATCATTGTATTTCTTCCACAAGCAAAAAAAACACTTGTATCATATGGACTTGAAGAGGATAAAATCTCTATCATTCCCCACGGAGTAAAAAGTATGAAAAGGAATGAAGACATTCTGAAATTGAGGCAAAAATTTTGTTTTCCCGAAGACGCATTCATTCTATTTAGTTTTGGATTTTTTCATCCAAATAAAGGAACAATATATACAATTCAAGCAATCAATTCACTAGTAAAAAAGAAAAAGAATGTGTTTTTTTTGTACGCTGGAACAACGTTACCATCAGCGGACAGTCAAGAATATTTTAAATCGTTGCGCGAAATGGTCCAGAATAATCATTTAGAAAAAAATGTTCGTTTTGATATGAATTTTATATCTCAAGATAGGCTTTCAGCATATCTACACACCTGTGATGTTGGAATTGTTCCCTATATATACAAAAGTTACACCGCGAGTGGTCCGTTGTCATTTTTTATTGGGGCTGGAAAACCAATCATTACTACTCCATTTGCCTACGCAACCTCAATTTTATCTTCTCAGGATGCTTGTTTCGTACCATTTAAAAACGGTTCCGCAATAGCACAGGCAATAACTCGAATACAAAGCGATCAAGAATTTCACAACTCGCTCATTACACATTATACAACCACTCAATCGACTCTTCTTTGGAAATCAGTGGCACAACAATACCTTTCTACCATTAAAAACGTTCTAGAACAACACGCACAATAAAAGACCATATTGCCAACTGTCTCTTCCACCTCCAGGGTTCACGAAAAAGCCGATACAACCATTCTAACCCAATTTTCTGAATCCAATCTGGTGCGCGAGGAGTAACCCCTGCAATCATATCAAATGAACCTCCCACCGCCATAAACACAACTTTTTTACATTGTTTTTTTAGTATATCAATATACTCTTCCTGTTTTGGAGCGCCGAGGCCAACAAAAACAATTCTTGTGTTACTATCGACAATGTGTTTCGCGAGTTTTTGTTCATCCGTTTCTTCAGGTGTTATTGCCCACCCATGAAGATTTACATACGAAGATTGAAGCACTACCAGCGCTTTTTTCCCCACCCCATTCCATCCACCAACAAACCCTATTGTCCAATTATTTTTATTCGCCATTCGAACAAGATCCTGCATAAAATCGATTCCTGGGATCCGTGAAACAATTCCTTTCATCGCCCAGACAATACCAATACCGTCAGGAAGGCTAACATCTACTTTGTTTAACAACTTCAGAAATTCTTTATCTCTCTGTGCTAACATTATTTGTTCAGGATTTGGGGTAACAATGACAAATGGAAATTTTTTGGATTTTCCAAGAAGATAGTTTCGAACTTCTGTAAGAATAGTTTCTTTATTATCAATCGTGATATTAACACCGAGAAGTTGTTTTTT
The DNA here is from genome assembly GCA_964423435.1 of uncultured Gammaproteobacteria bacterium. GTDB lineage: Bacteria > Patescibacteriota > Microgenomatia > UBA10105 > UBA927 > CAIJMI01. The sequence continues at coordinate 2,921 of CAYRFA010000064.1, forward strand.
CATACGAAGCATTTATTTTTTGCTCACACTGCGTTTATAGAGTTCTATATTTTCTAGTGCTACCCCGGTACCACGCACAACACACAGAAGCGGATCCTCCGCAACATGACACACAACCCCTGTTACTTGCGTCATGAGTTTGTCCAAATTCCTTAGCGTACTGGTGCCACCTGCCATGATAATGCCCTTATCAATAATGTCAGCAGCTAGTTCTGGAGGTGTATCTTCAAGAGCGGATTTCACTGCGCCAATAATAAGATTAAGTACCGGCATAATGGCTGTTACCACTTCACGGCTGGAAAGAGTGATCATTCTTGGAAGCCCTGATACCGCATCACGGCCTCGAACCTCGATCGTACGAGGTTCTTCTTCAACAGCAGTTCCTATGGTCATTTTAATCGTCTCTGACATGCGCTCCCCAATCATCAGGTTGTAGGTTTTTTTCACAAACTGTGCAATTGCCTCATCAATTTTATTTCCCGCAACGCGTGCGCTTTTGTGGACGACCACGCCACCTAAAGAAATGACCGCAGCTTCTGTGGATCCGCCGCCGATATCCACAATCATGTGTCCTGATGCTTGGGCTATGGGGATTTTGGCTCCAATTGCTGATGCTAAGGGTTCTTCGATCAGATACACGACTTTGGCTCCTGCTGACAATGTTGCATCCATCACCGCTCTTCGTTCCACCTGCGTACAACCAGTTGGCACGCAAATCATGACTTCTGGTTTGAAAAAACGGTTTTTCCCGACGGTCCGGTCAATAAAATACGCAAGCATGGCCTCGGTAATTTTGTAATCCGCTATCACGCCATCCCGCATCGGCCGGGTCGCCACAATATTGCCTGGCGTTCGGCCCAACATGTCTTTGGCTTCGTTACCAACCGCAACAACCCGGGAGTCATCAGCAGTCACAGCAACTACTGTTGGTTCATTAAGAACCACTCCCTCACCCGCAAGCCACACAAGGGAGTTTGCAGTACCTAAATCAATGCCGATACGCCTACTTTTAAACATAGACCACATCACAATTTCCATTCTATCATACCTTTCGTGTATAATAGGCCACACATTCATATATGGTCGCATTTAAAAA
>CAYRFA010000065.1:0-3952 GCA_964423435.1 uncultured Gammaproteobacteria bacterium
CATTTGAAACGTATATAAAGCTTTCCAAAGAAACAACAAATAGGCAAGGATTTTACGCACACAACGAACTATATACACGAACCATGTGGAACAGTATGCACAAAACAGGGATTGCTTCGCTTTGGACAGCTACCTATAACAATACAATTGTTGCGGCTTGGATTATTTTTGTTTACGACGGCGTCATGTATTATCCCTATGGAGCATCTTTACGGGAGCATCGAGAAGTTATGGCGCCAAATTTGTTATTATGGGAACTCGTGAAATGGGGAAAGGAACAAAAACTCAAATCTTTTGATTTGTGGGGAGCAATTGGACCTGACCCAAATCCGAAAGATCCGTGGTATGGATTCCATAGATTTAAAGCTGGTTTTTCGCCACAACTTGTTGAATTTGTCGGGTCCTATGATCTTGTTATTCAACCGTTTCTATACAAACTATATTGTTTTGCAGATACAGTGAGGTGGACCATATTAAAACTTCTTAAATAAATGGAACTACAACAATCTCCTCTTTATCAAGCGTATATAAAAGCATTGCATTGGAATGTTGTAGATGTTGATGGATCTGTTATTTTTTACAGAAACATTCCACTCATCGGAACACTCGCAAAACTGCAACGTCCTGAGCATCTTCCATATGTACCGAAACTTATTATGAAGTTAAAAGAACTTCATGTGACTCAACTGAGTGTTGAGCCAAAAGAAGATGTCGTTCAAGAAGACTTTGACAGATATCTAATCGCACTTTCGAAATTTTTCCGTATTATCACTTCTCCGTTTATTCCAACAAAGACTATTGTTATCGATATATCAGGAAGTACGAAAGAATTATTTTCCAAATTCACTTCCGCTAAAAGACGGGCTGTTCGGAAGGCAGAAAAAAATAACATCACGATTGTTGAATCTCACGAGATTAACGACTTAATAGCTATTAAATCCAAGGGCGCTGGTATGTTTGGAGCAATTACGACTCATGGAATTGATAGGCTCTGGAAATTATTTTACCCAAAGCACACAACAATATTGCTTGCAAAAACCAATACAAAGAAGGTAGTTGCTGGCGTGTTGTTGTTGTTTTGGAATAACACGACGTTTTACTGGATTGCAGGAGCAACGCATGAAGGGAAAAAACTATTTGCTCCCACTCTTCTTGTTTGGCATGCTCTTAAAATCGGGAAAAAACGGAAATGTACGAAATTTGATTTTATTGGTGTATGGGATGAACGAAAACCAAAGCAATTCCCTGAATGGAAAGGATTTACAAAATTCAAAGAGGGATTCGGAGGAATGCCAATTTATTACCCTATTTCCACGCTTCACAAATAAGCCTGAACTCACAAAATGCACAGTACATCCCGGGGGTCGGATGAAACTCACTTACTCCGATATGTTGCGCTGTTTCTAATATTTCTTTTTTGACTTTTTCTAACTGTTCTTTTGACCGAGTTCCACTCATACGCTCTTGGCCTTCAAAAAAATAAAATGAAACAATGATATTCTCAGGCTTTTCTCCAAATACTCCTTTGTCTGTTGCAGCCAGTGCGTAGAGAGATAGTTGAAAATCTTCTGATACATCTCGCTTTTTTGGTGCTGCGCCTGTTTTATAGTCAATGATTTCAAGTGATCCGTCTTGTTTTCTATCAACCCGGTCAATTCTTCCTCCAAGAGTAATATCTTTTGAGATCTTAATCTTAAATCCCTGCTCAACTGCTAGTGTTTTTGTTTTTGGATCATACCCTTTTTCGAAATATTGAGTTAATAGTTCTACACCATGTTGTTTCATATCCCTCTCATAGGCTTTACTCATAAATCCGTTTGATTTCCACTTGTTTTCATAGATTGTAAGAAGCGTTTCTTTTGTTGGATGTTCCCCTTTCATCACTTGTAGATAAAACTCCTGCATGGTTCTATGGACGATATCTCCAAATCCTAAAACTGCCGATGTCGGAACAGGAATCTTGATGACGTATCGATATTTATATTGCAGCGGACATCTGCGAAAGGATTCTATGTGGGTATACCAAAGATACGATACTGGAGGAGTCGTTATTTTTTTCTGTAATTCTTTTTCTTGTTTCCAATCAATAAGGAAAAGTTGTTTTTCATTCACTGTTTTTGTTATGGATTGAATTATTTGATTTCCAATTGCTTCTTCAATAAAAGGAGAAAGTTTTTTCTCGCGTTTTCCGTCGCCGTAAAACTGGGCACCGGTCAAATACAGCACATCCCGTGTACGAGTCATTCCGACGTAAAAAAGTCTCCGTTCTTCTTCTAGGTGATAGTCTCCCACAGGGAGTATTTCTTTGACAAGACTATCAGGAATAGGAATTTGCTCATGCCGCTCGTTTGTCGGAAACCGGGCATTCACGAGATTAACCAGAAACACGACAGGAAATTCCAATCCTTTTGCAGAATGAATCGTCAGTATATTCACCGCATTTATGTCTCCCCAATCGCTATTTGCAGCTCGTGGTGATTCTCCAAGTTCCATGGATAAATCAAGCCAATCAACAACACGGAATATGCTTGCGTCTTCATGATCGACTTCATATGTTTTGAGCTTGTCAAAAAACGCTGCGATGTTTTCCGCCCTATGCTGATCTTTTACCGTATCAATCGTGGTAAATTGTTTTAATAGTCCAGATTCCTGTAAGAAAAAATATGCTATCTGTCCCGCTGTTTCTTTTTTGATAAGGCTCAAGTGTTTGTGAATCATTGAAACTACTGGTTTAACTGTTGGAATTTGTTCTTGTTGTTCTTCACATGCTGAAAAGATGGAAATTGCATGTTGTTTTGCGTACGATACTATTTCAGCGACATCCCGAGGGGATATCTTGAATATATCCATACTCAGTACCCGATACATGGCAATGCTATCGTGAATGTCATAGAGAACCTTGAGATATGCAATGATGTCTTTTACTTCTGGTTGTTTAAAAAGTTGTCCGGGACCCAAGAATTGATATGGAATACCGGCTCGGGATAGTGCCCGGACAAATGGTTCTGCATGCACATTCGCCCGAACGAGAATCGCAATATCTTTGTATTTTTTATTATTATTTGATACTTGATACTTGATACTTGATACGACTTTCTCCGCTTCATCCTCAACTCGCTCTGTATACAACACTTCAATTTTTTCTCCGTTTACTCTTCGAACACATTCAAGACGTTTGTTAATTTTTTCAACTACCTCTAACCTATCGGGATTATTGTGCTGTATAAGATCATAGGAACGGTTGAGTATTTCCTGTGTCGAGCGATAGTTTTTCGTTAGAACGACCAATTTTGCTTTTTTGAAACGTTTTGTAAATTGCATGGTGTTTGACATTGAACTCCCACGGAATTTATAAATACTTTGATCGTCATCCAAAACAACTGTAAGATTCTGTTTTTTTCCTGCCAAGAGTATTGTCAATTCGTTCTGCGCAATGTTTGTATCCTGAAATTCATCGATAAGAATGTACTTAAACTGTTTTTGATACCCTTCAAGTATTTTTTTACGCGAGCGTAACAACTTTAGTGTGTTTGCTATAAGATCCGAATAATCAACGACACTTTCCTTTATTTTTAGTTCTTCATATTTCCTGTATGCATTCGCAAGTTCTGTATACTTCTCTTTTTCTTCCGGAGCGTCTAGCGACGTCCCGCGTAGTCCCGTTTTGCGGGACGAAGTGGGATTTGCCCAATCTCTATATTGTTCTGGGCTTATATCTTCGTCTTTCAGCCTATTAAAATGTTGTAACATGCCGGAAATAAATTTTGTAGGATTTCCTAAAGGACGGAAATATGACAGGGTAAAATCAAAGAGGTGGTCTTTAAAAAACTGAATGGTCTCTGCTTCCCCCATGAGTTTATAATTTGGATCAAGTCCCATTGCAAGGCTTTCATTACGAAGGACTCGGTCACAAAACGCATGGAAAGTTGAAATCCACATTTGCGTCGTTCCG
>CAYRFA010000066.1:0-3905 GCA_964423435.1 uncultured Gammaproteobacteria bacterium
TTCTTTCATTTCCGTAGGGCTTTTCATATAAAAATCTGGGGTTGATATCATAGAGAGCGGACGATGCGGTTCTAAAATAGTGTGTTGTGTTTGCACACACAAAAGAATGTCCTGCGCTTCCGCATCATCTGCATTCACATAGTGGATATCATTGGTCGCAACGATGGGAAGACTTAATTTCCGTGCAACAGCAATTAACTTTTTGTTTACTTCTTCAAGTTCAGGTAATTTTTCGTGTCTCTGGATTTCAATGTAGTAATGATCCGGCCCAAAAAGATCTGCATACTTTTTTGCAATGCTTTCGGCTTCTTTCACTTCATCCCGAAGAAGAAGTTGCGATAATTGTCCCTGCATACAACCAGAGAGACAAATAAGGTTATCGTGATACTTTTTAAGGGTTTCAAAATCAATTCTTGGTTTATAATAAAATCCCTCAAGATGAGCAATTGTTACGAGCTTCATGAGGTTTTTGTAGCCTTCGGCATTTTTTGCAAGCAAAACGAGGTGATAAGGGTCTGTATCCACTTTTCCTTCTTTATCAAGTCTGCTTCGCCGTGTCACATACGTTTCAACTCCAATAATTGGTTTAATGCCGGCAGCGATTGCCTTCATATAAAACTTAAAACTGCCATACATTGCTCCATGATCGGTAATGGCTAGGCTGTCCATACCTAATAGTTTTGCTTTTTCAATAAGGTAATCGAGTTTTCCCAATCCATCAAGAAGTGAAAATTCGCTGTGTGTATGAAGATGAACAAAATCTGCCATATATTAAGCTAATCGCTTTTTTAACTCTATCTCTATAGTGGTTGCATCGCCTTTTCCTTTAAGTTCTCGTTTAACCATGCCAATTAAAAACATCAGGGCTGAAACTTTTCCTTTTTTATAATCCTCTATTGCTTTTGCGTTTGAAGCTATAACAGCCTCTATTGCTGTCTCTACAACTCCAGTATCAACCTGTTTTTCTTGTTGTTTTTTATTGATTACATTAATAAATTCCTCTGGTTTTACATTTTGTATATCCATAGATTGATTGACAAGTGCATTTGCGATTATTACGGGCGGTATTTGGCTTAAACGAACGGTTTTCTCAAAATATTCACCCAGTTCTTTTTCTTGGATTAAAATATCAGCAACTGATTCATTCATATTGTACGTTTTCATGAATCTGCTTTTCTTTGCATCTGGTAATTCCGGTATTTGCTTTCGTATACCCTCAACAAATACATTTGTAAATCGCATTGGTGGAATGTCCGGTTCCGGAAAATACCGGTAGTCATGCGCTTCTTCCTTTTCCCGTTGAGGTAAGGTCACTTGTTTGCTTTCATTCCATCCTCGTGTTTGTTGAACTATCGTTTCTCCTAGATCAAGAATTTCTGATTGTCTTTTGATTTCAAATTCAATAGCTTTGCGAACAAAACGAAATGAATTGATATTCTTTAGTTCAACCCGATAGTTTGGTAATTCATCGGATCCCGACACTCGAAGCGAGATGGATGGTTCTAACCGCATACTTCCTTTTTCCATATCCGCATTGGATATATCAAGATAACGGATAATCCGCCGAATTTGTTTTACATATTGATCGACTTCATCGATCGTATGAAAATCCGGTTCAGTGACAATCTCAACGAGTGGAACACCACTTCTGTTAAAGTCAACGAGCGTCACTTGTTGCCCTTCCGCTTCTATGTGTTGTAACTTCCCCGTATCTTCTTCTTGATGAACACGTCGAATACGAATCTTTCTATCATTGATTTGTATCCAACCGTTTTCACACAGCGGTTTATCGTATTGGCTGATTTGATAGCCTTTCGGTAAATCGGGATAGAAATAATTTTTTCTATCAAATTTACTTTCTGCAGGAACCGTACAGTGAAGCGCGAGTCCTAATTTGATACACCATTCAATTGCTTTTTTGTTTGGAACAGGAAGAGCTCCGGGAAGACCCAAGCACACCGGACATGTTTGTGTGTTTGGTTCTTTTCCAAAATGATCAGCAGGACACCCGCAAAACATTTTCGAATTTGTTTTAAGTTCTACATGCACTTCAAGGCCGATCACTGGTTCGTAGATTTTTTTCATAATTATTTTATATTTGGTATATGTGTATACCACTCATGTATTTTTTCGTACTCACCAGCAAGTGAGTACAGCCGCTCTTCTGAAAATTGAGGTCCGACTATTTGCATGCCTACTGGTAGTTGCTGAGTAAATCCACAGGGAACAGAGAGACCTGGTATTCCAGCTATGTTTACTGGACAAAGAAATATATCTGATAAATACATCGCTAATGGATCTGAAGCTTTTTCCCCTATTTTAAACGGAATCGTTGGCGACGAAGGCATAATCATCACATCAACTTCTTTAAACGCATTCTCAAAATCTTTTTTAATACATGTTCGAACTTGGGCAGCCTTTTTATAAAACGCCTCATAATAGCCTACACTTAGTGCATAGGTACCAAGCATAATTCTTCTTTTGGCTTCAGCGCCAAATTGATTACGCATGTGACCAAATCGTATCCCATCGTACCGTGACAAGTTAGAACTGATTTCTGAAGGAACCAGGATGTAATAACACGCCATTGCGTATGATGTGTGTGGTAAAGATATCTCCTTAAATTGAACTCCGAGAGATTCTAAGTCCTTCATTGCCGTTTGTGTAACTTCTTGAATTTCTTTCTGCATACCCTGTAGATCAAAATATTCTTTTGGAATTCCAATGCGAAGCCCTTTGATATCTTTTTCTAGTAATTTTGTATACGGTGGCACTGGTACATCGACAGACGTGGCGTCTTTCGGATCACATCCAGCAGTGATTTCATATAATAACGCGTTATCGTACACTGTTTTTGTCATATGCCCAATTGTGTCAAAAGATGAGGCCATGGAAATAATGCCATATCGTGATACACGACCGTATGTGGGCTTCATACCAACCAAATTACAATATGCTGCTGGAAGACGGATGGAGCTTCCTGTGTCTGTCCCGGTACCAGCAAGACTCATTCCAGTTGCAACAGCTACTGCTGATCCTGAACTTGATCCTCCTGGAACACGCGTTACATCATACGGGTTACGTGTTGCTTCATAATCTGTATTTTCACCTGATGATCCATGTCCCCAGGCATCTTCATTAGTTTTTCCAATAATAATTGCCCCAGCTTCTTTTAATTTCGTGACAACTGTAGCATCAAAAGTTGGCATATAGTTATTGATGATTTTAGATCCAGCGGTAGTTCGCAGATTGTTAGTTGTGTATAAATCCTTTAAGGCGATAGGGATACCTAATAGAGGTTTCGTTATATCCTGCTTTAATAATTCATCTGCCTCCTGAGCGTTTTGTAATGCAGTTTTCTCATCAACTGTTAAAAATACGTGAAGAGTTGCATCATGACGCTTAATTTGATCTAAACATCCTTGTACCAATTCCTTTGATGAATATTCCTTTTTCTTCAAGGATTGTATCGCGCCTTTAATTGTTAATTTTGTTACATCCATATTCGCTAGAAAATAGATTTCACTTTAAAAAATCCTTTATACTCCCCTGGAGCATTTTTGAGTGCCTCTTCTTGCGAAAGTCCAGGTGTAATAATGTCTTCACGGAATACATTAACAAGACCAGTCACCTGGGCAGTTGGTTCAATGTCTTTTGTTTCTACTTCAGCCAGTTGTTGCACATAGGTTAGAACCGATGACAGTTGATTTGAAAATAAATTCTCCTCTGCAATAGTGAGAGGTAAATTAGCTAATTTTGCCGTATGAGAAACATCTATTGTAATTTTTTTCGATTGCATACTATAGTCATTCTACCGTAAAATAATTGTATGCGCCAATACCAAGTTATGTATGAAACAATGATTGATGAAAACAAAAAATTGTTTGATGAGTTTTTCCGTATGC
>CAYRFA010000067.1:0-3873 GCA_964423435.1 uncultured Gammaproteobacteria bacterium
TTGAGGATATTTGGATATATACGAAGAGCAATTTCACCAGCCCATGTTCCTCCGGCACCCGTATGCAACACAATGCTAACCAAAGAAATTATCCGTCCAACAAAAACAGCGAAAAAATATCTCATTAGAATTGCACTTTTACGGCTTCCCGATCAGCGCCTTCTGTTTTAAAGAATGGTTTTTCTTTAAATCCAAGCATTCCTGCAAGAATTGTGTTTGGAAATACACGAACTTTTACGTTAAAGTCCGTTACTGTTGAATTATAAAATTGCCGTGAATACGCAATTTTATCTTCCGTATCGCTCAGTTGGTTTTGTAACTGTACGAAATTCTCATTTGCCTTAAGTTGCGGATAGTTTTCAGCAACAGCAAAAAGAGATTTGAGAGCTGAAGATAACCCATCACTTGCTTTTGCCATAGCTTGCGGCGTTTCTGCTTTCATCATGGCTGACCGTGCTTTTGTCACATTTTCAAAAACAGATTTTTCGTGTTTTGCATAGCCCTTCACTGACGCGACTATGTTTGGGATAAGATCAACGCGTCTTTTGAGCTGCACATCGATCTGACTCCATGCCTCGTCAATTTGTGTGGACATCGTGATAAGAGAGTTATAAAGAGACCAAATAAATAAAATTATGAGTACAACTGCTCCAAGAACATAAAATATCATATTTTTTCCCTCCTTTGTGGCATCAGCCACCCTTTGATTTTATTATACGACAGAGTATTTAGAATGTCATCTTTTGTTGCCCATCCTCGCCTGGCTACAGAGACACCATACGGCATTAACTGCATACTATCAATTGCGTGGGTATCAGAATTAATAACAAGAGGAACTTGTTTGAAAACTGCCTCGTGCACAAGCGCGTCCGGTAAATCGAGTCTGTACGGATGCGAATTGATTTCCAAAGCAATATTCTTTTGTTTACAAATAGCAAATATTTCCTTCCAATCAAGCTCATATTCTTCACGTTTCGTGAGTAATCGTCCGGTTGGGTGCCCGAAAATACGAATTTTTGGATGCGCATGCATTGCTTTAATAACTCGTTTTGTCATATCCTTTCGTGATTGCTGAAAACTAGAGTGAACAGATATTATTGCAGCATCAATATACTCAAAAGCTTCATTTGGGAGCGCAAGTTCGCCATCAGGTTGTATGTCAATTTCCAACATTATAAATAATTGAACATCTTTATTGTTCTTTTTCTTCCATGAGGTATATTTGTTCTCATAATACTCCTTACGCCTCTTCATGATGCTAATAATTTCTTTTTCTGTATGATTTCCCGTACTTGGATTATGATCACTTATGCCGATGTATTCATATCCAAGTATAGATGCAGTATCTAACACTTCGGTGATATCGCTATCCCCAAGATCATGCGAAGAGTCAAGATCATACGACGTATGAATATGAAGATCGCCTTTAATATCTTTATCTTCAACGAGATGTGGAAGTTTGTGGCCAATAGCAGCTTGAATTTCTCCTTTGTCTTCACGAAGTTCCGGTGGTATCCAATCCATATCAAGTTCATGATAAAAATCCTTTTCGTCTTCAAATTTCTTTAATCCACGCGAAGTTTTTATTCCGTATTCGGAAAGTGATTTGTGTTTGGTAAGTGCAAATGTTCGAAGTTTAATATTATGATTCTTTGAACCGGTAAAATACTGAAGCATGGCCCCATATGAATCTGCGGCCTGAACGCGCATATCAACCTGTCGACCGTTAGTTAAAAGGATTGATGCTCCTGTTGGGCCCTGCTCAATTATCTTTTCATGGCGATACGCACAAAAATGTTTTATGGCTTTTTGGGAATTACTGGTTATAATAGCCAAATCAATATCTCCAATCGTGGCAACCCTGCGTCTGAGGCTTCCTAACACATCAACTTTTTGAATACATTTATCTTGTAAAAGATATGTTTTTATAGCTAGCGCAATTTCATCTGCTTCAACAAGAGTGATTCTATTTTCCTTAATACCACCTTTTTGATAACTTTGTATATTTTTTACTATTTCTTCTTCTGATTTTTCTCCAAAACCTTCAAGTGAAGCAATTTTGTGAGCACCAGCTGCCTTCAATAGATCTTCAACAACTGTATGCTCATTCGTCAGTTTTAACTCTGTTACAAGGCGGTATGCGCGTTTAGGACCGATGCCAGAAACAAGAAGAAGCGGGAATGTACTTACTGGCACTTGAACGAGTGTTTTGTCAAAATGTTTTGCATGTCCCGTTCGAAACAGTTCATCTAAATGACTTGCGATTGTTGGACCAATTCCCGGTATTTCATTCACTTTCCCGTCATCCCAATAATCTTTTGCTTCGCTTGTTAAATGTTCAATGCTATCAGCTGCCTTTTCATACGCAATAATCCGAAAACGGTTTTCTTCTTTAATTTGATATACTGCTGCAATATTTCGAAACAGAGTAGCTAATTGAAGATTCGTCATATAGTAAGTATAATACAAAAGCATTTGGGATCGTAGCTCAGCCTGGTTAGAGCGCTTCCCTGTCAAGGAAGAGGTCGAGGGTTCGAATCCCTTCGGTCCCGCATTGACATTTCTTTACGATCCGCCGTTTGGCGGAGAGTTTAGAAATGACAATGCCCGCCGGCAATCGCTCCGTGAGCCGTGTACGAATAGTACGCGAAGGCGAACGGAAAGATGCGGAGGGCCTATCTAACCTTTATCTCTGCCTGGAATTGAGGAAATCACATTTGAATACAACGAAAAAAATAACAAATAAAACAGATAACATCGCCTCGTTTATTGTCGGAGCTATATTTATTATCATTATCGGAATCCTGACGTATTCCATAATAACCGGAAGACAAACAAATAAGGAATCAGTATCCACAACTAAGGAAACCGTTCAATTACCAAACGAACACGTTGTTCAGGTTGATGAATCATTGTGGACCATTGCAGAAAAGTATTATCAAAGTGGATATAACTGGGTAGATGTGGCAAGCGCGAACTCACTTTCTAATCCTGACTATATTACTGTTGGACAAAAATTAGTTATTCCTGATGTAAAAGCAAAGATTGTTGAATCAGGACAAATAGAGAGTGCAGCCATATCAGCGCCAATTCACGCACAAATCACTGTCAAGCAGGGTGATACGTTGTGGAATATAGCTATGAATGAATACGGATCGGGATATGAGTGGACTGAAATTGCACGACTCAATTCAATTGCAAATCCTGATCTAATTTACCCTGGAACCGTCTTGCGTCTACAATAACGGGCAGTGTACAATTTGAAATACCTATGCGGCGGTAGTTCAGTGGTAGAATGCCCCGCCGTGGCGGGGAGAAGAGGGTTCAAGAATGTATTCTGTATACATTTTGCGAAATACAGTTTCCAAAAGGCACTACATTGGGTCAACAAATGATCTTAATCGGCGGTTAGACGAACATAACAGAGGTCAAACGAGATCAACTAGATATGGGATGTGCACATGGCAACTTATTTACAAAGAATTATATGATGATGGTCTGGTGGCAAAACGAAGAGAAAAAGAGATAAAATCATATAAAGGTGGAAGTGCGTTTAAAAGGTTAATATCTGCGGCGGTAGTTCAGTGGTAGAATGTCTCCTTCCCAAGGAGAAGGTCGAGGGTCCAAATCCCTTCCGCCGCTCATAAGGGTTCGACAGTGTCCGTCCGAAGCTTTAACGAAGGAGGATTCCCTTATTCCGTTCAAGCGGACCTCGGGAGAATTTGGTAAAATATATCTATAGTTCGCGCCGAGGTAGCTCAGTTGGCAGAGCAACGCTTTCGTAAAGCGTGGGTCGGGGGTCCGATTCCCCCCCTCGGCTCAAAAATATGCAATACTCAAGACTAAAGAAATACGAAGAAAATAAACAGGAAA
>CAYRFA010000068.1:0-3850 GCA_964423435.1 uncultured Gammaproteobacteria bacterium
ATTCAGTAATTCCTCTTTTTAATAGTTCATCACGGATAATATCTGAAAGAATGACACGAATAAATCCCTGCTTCTCTAAAAATGCCGTTACTGTTGTCTTCCCCGCTCCAGGAAGTCCGACAAGCCCAATAATAAATGGATTATTCCTCATTTTGCGTTTGTAAACGCATCGATATATTTCATTATTTCACTATGCACTTCTTCAATACTTTTATTTGCATCGATTTCAACAAGGTGAACTCCCGTTGTTTTATAATAATCCAATACCGCTTGTTCACTTTCTTTATAAATAGCAAGCCTACTTTTTATCCGTTCGGGTGAATCATGCAGTTCGGTGCTTCCGGCGCTTACCGGACGACCACGTTTGATAAGCCGCTCGTACGATACATCCTCTGGAAGCTTCAGAAATATTACAAACTCAACCTTATATCCATACTTATCAATCTTATCGTCCAAAAACTTTGCTTGTTCCACATTTCTCGGGAATCCATCCATGATCCACGCACCTTTTGCATCATCTTCCTTAAGCCGCCATTTCCATAATACTTCCATTTCACTATTGGCAACATATTTTCCCTCTAGCAGTGCTTGTCGACATACTTCTCCGATAATACCTTTATCATTTGTGATTGCATCACGGACTAAATCACCACTGGTTAGAATGGGGACATGCAACTTTTCAGCAAGTAATTTTGCCTGTGTTCCCTTTCCTGATCCTTCTGGTCCATAAAAAACAATATGCATAGACTTTCCTCCTTATTCTTTCAAAAATCCGTCATAGTTGCGCATAACAAGTTGCGCTTCTAATGTTTTTACTGTTTCAAGTACCACAGAGACAACGATGAGAACACTCGTACCTCCAATAAGGAGTGTTGTCGTTCCTGTTATTCCTTGTGCAAGAGATGGAAGAATTGCAATTGTTCCCAAAAATAGCGCACCGGCAAGGGTAATACGAGTTAAAATATAATTTAAATACGATGCTGTTGGAGCCCCTGGACGGATGCCGGGAATAAATCCACCATACTTTTGAATCTCTCCAGCAATTTTTGTCGGATTAAAGGTGATTGCGGTATAAAAATACGTAAATCCGATAACAAGGAAAAAGTAAAATACATTGTAAAAAATACCATTGGGATTAAATAAGTACGTGAGTCCATGTCCGAGAGATATAAGAAGAGGACTTTTAACTTGCGCTAAAAATCCTCCCAAGAGAGATGGAAGCAATACGAGTGATACGGCAAATATAATTGGGATGACTCCTGCTTGATTGACTCGAAGCGGCAAAAATGACGCGCCTCCTCCATACATCTTATTTCCCCGGATACGACGTGCATATTGGACAGTGACCTTCCGCACTGCTTCATTGACAACCACTGTTGCTGCAATAACAGCGAAACCCAACCCCAGAAGAAGAAGTAAATTCGTCACTGATTCAGCTGTTGCAGCGGTAAAAGCCTGACCAAAGGTAACAGGCATTCTTCCCACAATACCTGCAAATATAAGAAGTGATATGCCATTTCCAATTCCATACTCGGTAATGAGTTCTCCAAACCACATAACAAGTATCGTTCCTGCGGTCATCGTACAAATAATAGTAATGAATGTTAATGGATCAACAGCTGATACTATGCCTTGATTTTTAAGGAGTGCAAACATGCCAATTGCCTGAACAGTTGCAAGAGGAATGGTGAGAAGCCGTGTATACTGATTAATTTTTTCTCTTCCGTATTCGCCTTCTTTTTGCAGCTCCTCTAATTTCGGAAATACAATCTGAAGAAGCTGCAAAATAATGGATGCGTTGATATATGGATTAATTCCAAGAGCAAGAATTGAAAAATTTACTAGAGTCCCACCTGAAAAAACATCAAGGAGCGCTAAAAACTGATTTTGTGCAAATAATGCAGCGAGCCTGCTTGTATCAACACCGGGAATCGGAATATGCGCAAAGAGCCGAAAAAGAACAAAAAGCATTGCAGTAAGAAGAATTTTACGCCGAAGTTCCGGTGTCTTCCAACTGGAAATAATCGGTGACAGGATTGTATTCATGATATTACTGTATCACTTTTCCGCCAGCTTTGGTTATAGCTGTTGCGCTTTGTTTTGAACAAGGGATATGCACCGTATATACGTGGTCAAGTTTTACATTCCCGACTATCTTGACCTGTGTTGTTATAGACTCAATAATGTTGTGTTTCATGAGAAACGCTTTATCAATTTTTGAATCTTTTGGGAATTGATTCAATGATCCGACAAAAATCACCGTCGGTTTATCAACCATTGATTTATTTCGTTTTTTTCCACGTAAAAATGGAAGACGTTTGGTGAGCGGAAGTTGTCCTCCTTCAAATCCCATCCGTACATGTCCCCGAGCATTTTGTCCTTTTGTTCCTCTGCCACTCGTTTTTACTCTCCCAGATCCATGACCTCGTCCAAGACGTTTTTTTCCTATTTCAACTAATTTTGACAAGCGTAATGTATTCATATGATTCATTCATTAATCGCGGCGAATATGCACTGCGTGTAATTTTTTGAGCGCCTCCATGGTTGCATACACATTTGATGCTTGATTTTTACTTCCAAGAATTTTTGATACCACATCCCGAATACCAGCTGCTTCAACTACTGCCCGAACTGCACCTCCTGCGATAACTCCTGTTCCTGGAGGAGCTGGTTTGATGAGTACTTGCGCTGCTCCCCGCTTAACAAATACTTCGTGCGGAATTGTTTTTTTGTGCATAGGAACGATAATCATATGTTTTTTTGCATAACTCACTGCTTTTTTCACAGCCGATGAGACGTCGGGAGCACCACCAAGTCCAACACCAACTTTTCCTTTTTTATCTCCAACAACCACAAGAACGGAAAATCCTATTTTATTTCCGCCTTTTGTTTTTTTGGAAACGCGGTTTACTTGGACTACTTTTTCTTCAAATTCAGATTGAATTTTACGTGTGTCTATCATATTGTTATACCCCCCTGGCGAATACTATCGGCAATTGTCTTAATAACTCCGTGATATTTATACCCTCCGCGATCAAAAACAAGTGTTTTTATGCGGTGAACTTTAGCAAATTCCACGACTTTCTCTCCGATTATCTTTGCTGCAATTGAATTTTTTCCTTTACCTCGAAAGGTGAACTGTGTTTTTTTAGCAACATCATCAATAATCTGGACTGTCAGGGCTGTATTTGATCGAAATACGGATAATCGCGGCCGCGACTCTGACCCACGAACCTTTGCTCTAATTCGAGCAACCCGTTTATTATGAATAGTTTTTTTAGATATTCGTGTTAACATACAATACTCCTTATTTTGCTGCTCCCGTACTTGCTGCTCCGCCAATTGCTTTGGCTGACTTTCCTGCTTTTTTCCTGATATGTTCTCCAAGATACTTAATCCCTTTTCCTTTGTACGGCTCTGGCTTTTTCACGTTTCTAATGTTCGCCGCTACTTGTCCCACTAATTGCTTATCGATGCCCGTAACAACAATTTTTCCTTCAGCAATTGTAAATGTAATGCCAGTTGGCGGAGCAATCGTTACTTCATGAGAAAATCCGACAGTGAGAACTAAATTCATATTTACAACCGTTGCCCGAAATCCGACCCCCGCTAGTTCAAGCGTCCTTGTCCATCCAACAGTTACTCCTTTGACTAAATTAAAAAGCGTTGCACGGGTAAATCCATGAAGCGCAAGATGTTTCGTATCTGTTTTTGTACAGGATATGGTACACACAGATCCATCTATTTTCATATCAATGCCTTCTGGAAGGGGACTTCGTAATTCTCCCTTTGGCCCTTTCACCACAAGCTCGTTTCCATCTTTAGTAATGGTTACTCCCTGTGGTATTTC
>CAYRFA010000069.1:0-3825 GCA_964423435.1 uncultured Gammaproteobacteria bacterium
TTGCTCCGGTACTCCCAGTGGGTCCTGCAACACCAGTAGCTCCGGTTGCTCCCGTTGATCCAGTTGCTCCAGTTGGTCCTGCTGTTCCTGTTGCACCGGTGGAACCAGTGGCTCCGGTAGGTCCTTCTGTTCCCGAAGCTCCGGTTGCTCCTGTTGGTCCTTGTAATCCAGTTGCACCCGTTGCTCCAGTTGGTCCTGCTGTTCCTGTTGCTCCCGTAGCTCCGGTAGCTCCAGTTGGTCCTGCTGTTCCTGTTGCACCGGTTGCTCCGGTTGCTCCGGTACTCCCAGTGGGTCCTGCAACACCAGTAGCTCCGGTTGCTCCCGTAGCACCCGTAGGACCTTCAACTCCACTTGCACCCGTAGGACCTTCAACTCCACTTGCACCCGTAGGACCAATTTCACCAGTTGCTCCCGTAGCTCCCGTTGCACCGGTTGGTCCTGCTGTTCCGGTTGCTCCCGTAGCTCCCGTAGCTCCTGTTGCTCCGGTAGGACCAGCAATACCCGTAGCTCCTGTTGCTCCGGTAGGTCCTTGTAATCCGGTTGCTCCCGTTGCTCCAGTTGGTCCTGCTGTTCCTGTTGCACCGGTGGAACCGGTAGCACCAGTGGGTCCTTCGGTTCCACTCGATCCTGTTGGACCAATTGTTCCGGTTGCTCCAGTAGCTCCTGTTGGACCAATTGTTCCGGTTGCTCCAGTAGCTCCTGTTGGACCAGCAACTCCAGTTGCACCCGTTGCGCCAGTAGTTCCCGTAGCTCCTGTAGCTCCTGTGGGTCCAAGATCACCAATAGAACCAGTAGCCCCTGTTGCACCAGTGGGGCCTTCAGTACCAGTAGCCCCAGTTGCTCCTGTTGGTCCGGCACTTCCAATTTCACCAGTTGCTCCTGTTGCTCCAGTAGATCCGGTTGGTCCAGCAACACCAGTCGCACCAGTAGCCCCAGTTGCTCCTGTTGGTCCAGTTATTCCGACATTTCCAACAGATCCTTGTGGTCCTGTTTGTCCTGCAGTGCCAGATGCACCAGTAGCACCAGTTGTTCCCGCAACACCTTGAGACCCCGTTGTTCCTTGTGGACCTGTTACTCCTTGTATTCCACTTGCACCGGTTTCTCCCGTTTCTCCCTGAGTTCCAGTGGATCCGGTTGCTCCGGTTGGTCCAGCTACACCAGTAGCTCCTTGAACTCCAGTGGATCCGGTTGCTCCAAGAACTACACCAACTTGTCCTGATTGTGTACGCGTTGTTGAAGTTGTTGTCGTTGATGTGTTAGAAAGTTGTGTACTTTTTGGTTTTTCTAAACTTGCTCGCGCAGAAGTAAATTGGGTAAAAAGATATCCGCCACCAATTAATAAAAGAATTACACCAAGACCGATAGCAAGCGGGATACCCCATTTTTTTGCGCCTGCTTTTGCCGTTACCGTAAAAGGTTGTGTTGATGGGGGAATGATAATTGTTTCCGGGCCATTAACGCCGAATGGAATTTGCTGTGCGGGAATTGATGCGGGAATATTAAAAACTTCGGGAATTGTACTTTTTGCTGATTCAACAAATTCAATCATCGGAAGCAAATGAACTCCCGGAAGAAGCTTTTCTTTTGGTTCAGATAACAAGGCTTCGATATGTGTAGGCGGGTTTTCAGATGAAGATAGTTGTTTTGGAATATTACGTATTCCTAACATGGGATTATCGAGAATCAGGTTTTGCAGCGTTGCGTATTGAAAAAACATGCGCAGTGCTGATAAGCGACGATTTATTGTTGCGATGGGAGTATTGGTTAATTGTTGTGATCGTTTATAGTTTTCGATTGTGTCTGGTGTGACGATGCGAAGCGGTTTTTCTTCAGATTCAGAAATAACGATTGTGCTGTTATTGATACTTGCAATGATCCATTGAAAAAAGTTTCGTAGATCAGAAAGATAATTTTTCCGCGTGATTTCTGAAGCTTGTTGACTGACGAGGTACGAAGAAAACTCAGTATCAAGAAGAGATTGATAATCAAAGAGATTAGATAAGATTATACTGGGCATATATCTAGTAAAACTAATATTAATAAGCGTGTCAAGAGGCAAATGAGGTAGTTAGGTATATGTTAGATTGGGTGAATATTTTTATTATTTATACGACGTTAGCTTCAATAACCATTTATTTCACGAATTCCCGCAACATGGTAAATTAGCATCAAAACAAGCCAAATAAAATTTATTATCAATAATCATTGATAGATATAGTGTGATAATTGCGTATTATTTTGTTTATATTATATCAATAGTTATTGATTAATTACATTTTTAAAATGGCGTCATGGAGATCCGCATACATATAAGACCTTATAGTATTTTTAGATAACGACCTTATAATTATTTATTATGTTTTATGAAGTACAATGTCATATTTTTTGTATTTTCACGCTGGCAAAAGAGGGTAGTGAGCGCTAAAAATATTAGAGGTGGTACTGACGTGATAATTTGATATATTTTCTTGACCTATGTACAAAGTAAAATTGTTTACTTTATAATAGATGTATGCAATACAAAAGTAATATCATACCTCATGAGGATGTAGAAGCGAAATGGCAGCAGTTTTGGCATAAGACAAAGCAGGATATTGTTGATATTGACCATGCCAAAAAGCCATATTTTAACCTCATGATGTTCCCATATCCGTCGGCAGAAGGATTGCATGTCGGGAATATGTATGCATTTACTGGGAGCGATATTTATGGTCGATTTATGCGGATGCAGGGGTATGACGTGTTTGAGCCGATAGGACTCGATGGATTTGGGATTCATAGCGAAAATTTTGCACTCAAAATTGGAAGGCATCCAAAAGAGCACGCAGCGCTTTCAGAAAAAAATTTTTACAAGCAATTGTATACGATTGGCGCTATGTTTGATTGGTCGCGCACAGTCGAGACGTACAATCCAAATTACTACAAGTGGACGCAGTGGATATTTACGAAAATGTTTGAGAAAGGCCTTGCATACAGAGGTAAAGCGCCGGTGACTTGGTGCAGTAGTTGTAAGACAGTGTTATCCGATGAACAGGTAGTTCCTGCCTCGCCGGCAGGCGGGGATGATTGTTGTGAGCGTTGCGGTAATAAAGTAGAAAAGAAGTTGATGGAACAATGGTTTTTTAGAATTACCGCATATGCGGGAAAATTACTGGCAAATTTACCTACGCTCAAATGGAGTGAAAAAGTAAAAGTAGCGCAACAGAATTGGATTGGGCAAAGCATAGGAGTGAATTTTAAAGAAAAAGTAAAAGATCTTGATATAGAGATTGAGGTATTTGATACAGTTCCACAGACATTTTTAGCTCAAACATTTACTGTTATTGCTCCAGAACATCCATTAGTTGAACAACTTGTATCAGGAACTGAATATGAAAAACTTGTTATGGAATTTGTTGAAAAGATAAGAAAGAAAAGACTTGCGAATGTGAAGATGGATCATGAAATTGAAGGCATTTTTACTGGCAGGTATATCGATAACCCTTTTGGAACGGGCGATTTACCGATCTGGATTGCATCGTTTGTTGTCGCTGACTATGGAACTGGAATAGTAAATTGTAGTGCGCATGACCAGCGTGATTTTGCATTTGCAAAAAAATACAATATTCCTCTTCGTTTTTCTATGCTTCCCCCTGATTTAAAAAAAGCTGTTCAGGTTCGTAATTTTGAATTATGTTATCACCACGCTCCGGAAGGTATTATGCAAACTCCGAAAGAAATTCATGGTATGAGGTGGAGTGATGCGCGGGATGCAATTATTTCCTATATAGAACAAAAAGGATATGGAAAGCGAGCTATTCACTATCATCTCCGCGATTGGACGAT
>CAYRFA010000070.1:0-3767 GCA_964423435.1 uncultured Gammaproteobacteria bacterium
AGTGCTGCAACTGGTCCTTTTCCACCAATGATTCGGCAATTCTCTTTATCTGCCCAAACTTTATCTGCTCTTCCACAGTCTTCAATGGTAATGTTTTCAATCTTTCGTCCCGTATCTTCAGAGATCACTGTTCCACCAGTAAGAATGGCAATGTCTTCAAGCATTGCTTTGCGTCTATCTCCAAAACCGGGTGCTTTGATTGCCAGTACGTTAAACGTACCACGTAACTTGTTCACAACAAGAGTTGCGAGTGCTTCCCCATCGACATCATCAGCAATGATGACGAGATTTTTGGACACTTTAATGAACTTCTCTAAAAACGGAAGAAGGTCAGCAATTGCTGATATTTTCTTATCGGTAATAAGAAGGTATGCATCGCTAATTTCTGCTTCCATCTTATCTGCATTTGTGACAAAGTAAGGAGAGGCGTATCCTTTATCAAATTCCATTCCTTCTTTATATTCAATTTCCATCGTCAAGCCTTTTCCTTCTTCAACTGTCACTACTCCATCTTTCCCAACTTTATTAAGTGCTTCCGCAATCAGTCCTCCGATTTTTTCATCTTGTGCTGAAATGGTTGCAACTTTTGCAACATCCGTATCTTTGACCGTTTTGGCCACGCGTTTTATTTCAGCAACGACCGCCTCAACGCCCTTTTCCATACCAATTTTAAGAATCATTGGATTAGCTCCTGCGGTGACGTTTTTAAATCCAGCATTTATTATTGATTGTGCAAGGAGAGTTGCGGTTGTTGTCCCGTCTCCGGCTACGTCATTTGTTTTGCTTGCTGCTTCTTTGACGAGCTGTGCACCCATATTTTCAAATGCATCCTCAAGTTCTATTTCCTTGGCAACAGACACTCCGTCATGAATGACATTTGGTGCTCCCCATTTACGGTCTATTGCTACATTTCGGCCTTTCGGACCTAAAGTTGTCACGACTGCTTTTGCAAGTAAATTTACTCCTTTGACAAGAGCGCTTCGTGCATCTTCAGAAAATTTTAATTGTTTTGCCATAAATTCCTCCTATATATAATATTATTATTTAACAATTGCTAAAATGTCTTTTTGTTCAACAATAGTCCATTCTTCTCCATTCACTTTTACTTCATTGCCACCCCATTTTTTATACATCACATGGTCACCAACTTTGACAACCATAGGAACTTTATTTCCCTTATCATCAGCTCCTCCTGGACCAGCTGCCATGACAACACCAACTTGTGGTTTTTCTTTTGCGCTATCTGGAAGAACAATTCCTGAAGGAAGCTTACTTTCGGCTTCGAGTGGTTTTACAAGTACGTTATCAAATAACGGTTGAATTATTTTATTTGCCATACAAACCTCCTATAAAATATAACTCTGTATTTTTTTGGCACTCTTTTTGAGTGACTGCTATTTTAGATTTGATTATACTTCTTGTCAAGAGGAACTTTATAATGGCGAAGTTTTGATCTAAATGATTTCCGTATCCATATGCGTGCATCGTTCGGGTGAAACCTGATAACTGATTCGGAAACCACCTCTGTTGTCCTTCTTTTCCTCATATACCATAATTGAAACTTCTTAAGTGGTCGTTCCAGTGTTTGATACCATTTGATATTGTTATTGCTGGTATTGTATGTAGGTATCTGAATCTGTTTTTGAAATTCATACCGTCCAGCAAACCATCTGCGTGTCCAATTATTTGCACGAAGGTATTTCGTATACATAGTGTTTCTTTGCCAAAGAGGCACCATTTGTAACACTTCATGCGCTGTATACCATCCGTGTTCTTTTTTTGGTATTTGAAGCGCACGATCAGTCAAAAACATATTCAGACAAACGGCATTTACAACTTGTAAATCTCCCGGATGTCTTCTTTTAGCAAATATCTCAATAAGCATTGTTGCAAAAAACCGTGTGATCCATAATGTGTTGTGCCGGGTAATGATAAGTAGGTCAATATCATCTTGAATATCTGCATTATTTACCGCAAGTCCTCCAGATACCCCAACCATATAAATGGTTGGGATTATGGTAAGAATTTTTACGACGTTACGAATTTTTTTCCACTTTGCTGTTGATGCTGCAAGTCGCTCAATACGGTATTGAATTATTTTTTTATGACTAGAGACATATAAAAATGGAGGAGTATACCCTATTTTCCCTTTTTTTATAAGCTTCTTTATGTGGTTTTGTATGACACGAGAAGAAATTGGCGTGTCAGACACAATCCACTGCGTAAGTTCACGGATAGTTAATGGGTAATGAAAAATATCAGCATATAATAAAGCGGCAAGAATGCGCGACTCAGTTGATGCGATCATTATGGCTGTTGTTGGGCAGAGCTCGTGTTTGTTGTAAGTCCGTAGGTAGTAAATATTTGTTGAAATCCGAGTTTCATTGTTTCCAGTTCCGCTGTTGGTGACGATCCTGTTTTTAAAGCGTTTAACGCATCCTCTAAATATTTTATGAGTTTGTCATTTAGTCCATTATCAAAAGTTCTGGATGCAAGAGGAAATGATCGTGCATCTCTTCCTTGAGTGATAAACGCTCCCACATACGGATCACTCGTTAAAGAACCGGCAAGTTCCATGCGGGCATATGGTTCACCGAATAGTTTTCTTGTTTTAGCTTCTTCCGAATACAAAATTGTTGCCCCTTCACGACTTGTTAAAAATTTCAAAAATTCCATTGCTTGCGCAGGGTATTTACTCTTTGAAGAAACACCCTCGACCCAATACGAAGCCCAATTAACCGTATTTCCGGGAAGTTGCGGAATCGGTGCAATTTTAAATCGCAAACTCGGATTTATTTCAGCTATGTCAAACGCTCGCCATGAAGGAGCAAGAATCATGGCAACTTTCCCTGATGCAAATGCATAGATTGAGTTATCCATTGTTTCGTTCCATGTATACAAGGGGTCATTCGGATTTGAAAATTTCCTATAGAATAACAGTGTCTCCTCTGCTTCTTTCCCTGTTGGGTTTGTTAAATTTGCTCCGTTTTGCATAAACATGGTAGCTAAAATATCCGAATAATGTTCCACATTATTTGTTGTTCCAAGTGCAATTGCTGACACCGCAAACGTAACGCCATCCGGCTTTGCAATTTTAGGTATCATTGCTAATACTTCTGCCCATGTGGTTGGAGGAGTGGTAATTCCAGCGCGAGCAAATAAATCTTCATTGTAGTAAAGTCCCAGCCCATCAATCTCAAGTGGAATTCCGTATATTGTCGTTCCCCCAATTAGATCATTGGCAGCAACTGGAAAAAACGATCTTTGAAATTCAGTTGGTGTCATGACAGTTTCTGGAACTGGTTGAAGTTCTTGAACAAGCATTGGAACCCACGTGTTGTGAAAACGAAACACATCCGGACCTTCTCCACGAGTAATTGCAGCTTGTAACCGTTCTCTGTACTGTTTATGTGATTGCTTGATATATTGCACTTTAATTTTTGGGTGCGCTTCTTCAAAGGCGGAAATGAGCGGCTTGAGGATTGCATCATTTTCCCATAATCCCCAATATATAATGGTTACTTGTTTCGATCCCTGCAGCATACTAAATACAAATCGTCCGCCAAAGACAGCACCGATGATAAGAATAATGATAATAATAAATGCAATGATTCGTTTTGGCCATGGATTAGGAGTGTGCGGAGCAACTGTAGGAGGAGATTCTGGCATCTGAGGAATGACTGTAGAAGGAGTGTCGTTTTGCGGTGGTACGACAACCGTCTCTGGTTCAAATGTAATTTCCCCTTGAGGTTGCTCGTTTGCACTTG
>CAYRFA010000071.1:0-3739 GCA_964423435.1 uncultured Gammaproteobacteria bacterium
CGCATACAGAAAAGAGTATGAACGAAGAAAGAAAGTTTTTCGTTCATATCAACTAAATGCAACACTCATAAATACCTATGCGTCAAACGCTAAAATAATGCATTGCATGCCGTGTCATGTTGGGTATGAAATTACTCGAGATGCGATTGATCATAAAAACTCCATAATTTTTAACCAAGCAGAAAATAGACTACATATTCAAAAAGCATGTTTGCTTTGGTTATATAAACATAGATAAATAATCAGAAATAATGATAAAATCAGATTATTGCCGAGGTGGCGGAATGGTATACGCGCAAGTCTCAAAAACTTGTGGAGATAATACTCCGTGAGGGTCCGAGTCCCTCTCTCGGCACTAAACGTTGTATAAATAGTTACAAATCAGATACAACATCTATTGGAATATTTATGCCATGATAATGAAGGCGAAAATGTTTAGCAGCGTCGGTTAATAATGTGTCCTCGTTTTTAGCAGGAATCACACGAAGTCGACACACTCCTTTTTCGTTGATAGCGATTTGCGTATGACTTGCCCAGGGAGATATATGATGGTGAGATGACCCGAAACCAGTCAATGGATGTTGACTGACTTGAATTGCGTTATTTGATTCTTTAGTCGATCCGCTTGGATATCGAAGAAACGCAACTTTAATAAATTTTTTGTTATCTGACGCAAGTTTTAATATATTTAATTGTTTTCGCGCCAAAACACCACCAAAATAGGCAGCTAAGTAAGATTCACCGTCTTCCTGAACACCTGTAGATTTTTCAAATTGATGTAGGTAAAACGCTCGAACGTTTGGATGAACACCACCCCGCCAACCAACAGAATTTACAAGTATATATTCATCCGTTTTTGATAATACATCTCTTACAAAAAAATTCCATTCGTTATCAGTCCAACCTAATAGACCATGACTCGATAAATATTTTTCTTCCAGTATTCGACTGATTTGAAATAGATTACTAAATATATTTCTATTTCTTTCACATATTTCAACATAATTTTTGAAGGTAATATCTTGTCTCTTTAATAATTCCTGTTCTAAAACAAGTTGTACATCCACTCCAGTTGTATTGCGAAAAGTCGATACCAGTAAGTTAACCGATGTGAGATAAGTCATATTGTTAATTGCTATATTTACGTGTGGAAACATTAAGCCATAAAGCCATTGATTTGTAATATCTTCAGCAAGCAAGGTAATAGATAATCCTGGTTGAAAATAATGCTTTATTCGTCGATCCATATGTGATAACTGTTCAAGCATAAGTACTTCAGATAAATTAGCAACATTACTCTCAGTATGTGATCCGTCATACCATTTTGATGTGCCTATTGTTACAACAATTGGAATAGGCTCATCAGTCTCAATAGAATTTTTTACTACTTCAATATTTCTATCTCGCGCATTTCCTTGTGGATGGTCGCCTAAGCGATATTTGTTTGACAATTTTAATAAAACATAAACATCTGAAGGAGTTGCTGATGAGAGATAAGAAGGAGTTAATTGATCATAAGGCAACAGTTGATTGAAAAAATTCTGCACCTTTGTCTCAATGTGACCTTCTATACTAACATGTCTATCTTCAGGATTCATATGATAATTGTAACATTTTTAGTATTTTAACCTGCAATTTATGAAATTTTTTGAAAAGTATGTCAGATAGTGCAATTATTGTATAATATGCTCTAAAGTTGATTATTATGAAATTTTATACAACGAACAAAGATATCACCTCGCTTTCTGCTGATGCAGTGGTGGTGTTTGTGCATGAGGAAGAAAAAGAACCGGAATATATCAAGAAGTTTCATGTAAAGGACGACGGATTTAAGGGAAAGTTGGGAGAAGTATTTCTTATACAGACACAGGGGAAATTATCATACGGAAAAGTTTTTGTTGTGGGACTGGGAAAAGAGAAAGAGCTTTCAGCACATGATTGGCAATATGTGTATTCATCGATTGCCCGTCGTGCAAAATCAAGCAAAGTTTTTTCTCTTGTTATTCCAACAACTGATCCGTACAACGCTGTCGCTGGATTGGGGTTGGGATCGTACAGCTTTCTCATTCACAAAAATAAAGAAACGCAGAATGAGGAACATGAGATAGAAAAAGTGACGTTTGTCGGGAAAAATATAGATAAACAAAAGATTCTCGATGGTGTCATTGCTACGGAGGCAACAAATTTCGCCCGGGATTTGGTCAATGAGCCGCCGTCTATCACAACGCCGGCATATTTGGCTCACATTGCGAAAAAGTTCGGAGCTGAGATTTTTGGAAAAAAAGAGATGAAAGAAATGGGGATGAACGGAATCTTGGCAGTTGCGCAAGGATCCCATGAAGAGCCGAAGTTTATCAAACTTTCCTACAATGGTGGTGGTAAAAAAACAATTACACTTGTTGGGAAAGGAATTACGTATGATTCAGGAGGATTATCTTTAAAACCGCAATCAGGACTGGAAACCATGAAGTGTGACATGGCAGGAGCAGCGACGATTTTGGGAGTGTTTGAGGCACTTGGAAAATTAAAACCACACGTCAATGTTGTCGGACTTATTGCGGCAACTGAAAACATGCCCGGTGGGGGAGCAATAAAACCAGGGGATGTCGTTTGCGCAATGAACGGAAAAACCATTGAGATAGTGAATACTGATGCAGAGGGACGAATCGTTCTTGCAGACGCCTTAGCGTATGCAGAGAAATATATAAAATCCGATGTTATTATTGATTTAGCAACTTTAACTGGTGCATGTGTTGTGGCACTTGGGGAAGACATCGCTGGTTTATTTACTGATAGTGAGACGTTAGGGAAACAGGTGTTAGAGGATGCAGCGCGAGTTGGTGAAAAAATGTGGAGAATGCCAATTGCTTCGGAATATGAAGAACAACTGAAAAGTGACATTGCGGATGTTCGCAATGTTTCAAAGATAAAATACGGTGGAGCGATCAACGGCGCTTTGTTTTTGAAAGAATTCGCACCAAAGGATACTCCCTGGGCGCATCTTGATATTGCTGGCCCTGCATTTGCTGAAAAAGACATGACACTTTCCCCATATGGCGGTACTGGATTTGGTGTTCGCACAATGCTTTCGTTTATCTTAAAAGTAGCAGAAGAAAAAAGATAACAGTAACTACTTGTGTGATCACTCCCCAAGGAAACGGTGCTTTTGTATGGGCGAAATTCGTGAGTTTATAAAAATCGTAGCTTATTTTTTCTAGCATTGTTGCGTATGGTTTTGGACCTATTCGTTTTGGATTGGCAAAAAATATATACCACGGAGCCTCGAGCCAATCGGGAATAAGAGAGAATATGAGTGATGGGATGAGTACAGAAGGATGCGTTATTTTTCCAAAAAGAACATATGCAAGGGTTAATCCAAACAACGTATCGATAATGGCAAATATTCCCGTGGCATATTTCGTCCTTTTTCTCCAATCGGCACCAAAATCCCAATGAGGGATGCTATCGAGAAAAAAGTGTGATGCGAGAGCGAGTGTTGGTGCAAGAATGGGATCTTGTACGTTAAAGGCGATTGCACCACCGACGAGTGTATGGGCCATTGCCATCATAGGTTTTTGTATTGTACTATAGAAAGGTACTATGTTGCCAGTTATTTTTTCAATCGGATCCTTTCATCTGTATAGCTTCAGTATTTTTCTTATTTGTTCGTGGGTAGTATGGTCGTTTTTCTTTTGGAAGTTTCTTCGCAATCTTGCTGTTCGTGAAGACACGATATTTG
>CAYRFA010000072.1:0-3730 GCA_964423435.1 uncultured Gammaproteobacteria bacterium
ATCATTGAAAAAAAAGAAGAATTAACAGAAGTAGCTACTGAGAAATTAGACAAAACACTTTCACACATAGAATCGTTACAGCAACAGGGTCTTCACAATACTCAAAAACTCCGCCGTGCCTTCAAGAATGTTCCGAAGAAGAAGTAATGGTGTCTCTTCTTGCAAAAATATCATCCTCGGTATATTGTATGTGTAATTAATTGTTAAGGAGGTGTGTATGGTCATAAAAATTTCAGAACTTGAGAATCTTGGAAACAAAGCACTTGCAAAATATGGATACACACCAGATGAATCGAAGATTATTCTTGGTATGATGATGTATGCACAACTTCGGGGCAACAATCAGGGAATTGTTAAACTCATCGGCCGTGGGTACCCAAAAAATCCGCAAGCAGGAGAGTTCATTATCGAAAAAGAAACAAAACTGTCAGCGCGGATTAACGGCAATAAACAAGCAGGAGCTCTTGTTATGCAAAAGGCTCTTGATGTGGCTGTAGCAAAAGCCAAAGGACATGGATTTGGCATTGTCGGAACAAATAATACCAATACGTCAACAGGCGCACTTGGTTATTGGGCAAAACAAATTGCTGATTCCGGTCTCATCGGATTTGTTTTTGCAGGATCTCCTCCAACAGTTGCTATGTATGGATCATATGAAGCGATTTTTGGAACAAATCCCATGGCAATAGGAATTCCGGGTGATAGTGATCCGTTTGTATTGGATTTTGCGACCGCTGCAATGGCATATTATGGACTGATTGAAGCAAAAACAGCCGGCCGAAAAATCTCAGGAGATATTGCCTATGATAAAGATGGAAATCTCACGGATGATCCGGCAAAAGCAATGGACGGAGCACTCATTCCATTTGGTAATAGTTATAAAAGTGCCGGACTTTCTATGGCTGTTCAAATTCTGACAGGGCCACTGGTTGGTGCAGCATTTGTAGGAATTGGTGATACGGCAGGGAATTGGGGGAATCTCATTTTTGCCATTGATCCGGAGCTCATGATGGATAAAAGTGAATTAAAAAAGAATGTTCAAGCGCTTATGGATAAAGTAAAAACAGTGAAACCACTTCCCGGAGTGAAAGAAGTGATGCTTCCGAGCGAACGGGGGAATCGATTAATGAAACAGCGGTTAGCAAAAGGAGAAATTGATATTGAAGAAAATTTATACAACGAACTTGTTAAAGTTGCTGGCTAACTGATTTCATTTTTCATCCATGCAAGATATTTTTTTGAGATATGGGAGAGGGGAAGAGCAAGGATTCCAGGAGTATCATAGGAGTGGATTTTTGACACTGTTTTTTCTATTTCTCCCCATTTTTCATCAAATGTTTTCGCAAGGAGTATTATTTCCTGTGTCTCCTCAATGAACTTTCCTTTAGGAGGCCAGAAATACAAAGAATGAACGGGGCTTGTGAGAATGTTAACGCAAGCAACTAATCGTTTTTTCAGAAGCGCCCTGCTCATATTCTCCGCTTCTTCCTTATCTTGGCAATCAATAAATACTAAGATGGGATTCATAGTTGTCAGTATATTCTGGTATGATGCTACTATATGTGGTTTTGGTACGCAATAGTATCCGGATTTATTATTGCCATTTCTGTTGTTATAAGTAAATACGCACTAAAAAACGTCAGCACTCCAGTTGTAACATGGGCACTTTTTACTTTTTCTATACCATTTTTAGCTTTTATTGTATTGCAGCAGGGAATTCCACAAACAACGGAAAAGTTTTGGTATAACGCCGCAAGTTCTAGCTTTGTTTTTATTTTTTGTAAACTTATTGAGCTCTATGCCGTAAAACACGCACCGCTTGAATCATTTTACCCGCTATGGGTATTTAGTACCGTATTTACTTATATATTAGGTATTTTATTTCTAAATGAACACATAGCGCTTCTTCCCCTTGTTGGAATTGCCGTAACGCTTGTTGGAGCATATTTATTAAATATTCATTCTGCAAAAAAGAATATATTTCTTCCATTGTTTTTAGTATTTAAGAATAAAATATTATTCCTTGTTTTTGTTGGCGTATTTCTTGGCGGATTATCTGCGATTTTTGATAAACTAGCTATTGCATCTCTCCCATCAAATAATCCAGCATTTGTGTTATTAGTTGAAAATATTTTTATGTCTTCTTTTTTGTTTCTTCTTCTTTGTGTTCGTCGGTATGATGTGATGAAACAACTAAAAAAGTATGGATGGATACTACTTTTAATGAGTATGGTGTATGCGCTTGGAGGAATATTTACCTTTTCAGCGTTTCGTTATGGAGCAATTGCACTTGCAAGCGCAGTGAAGAAAACACAGATATTATGGGTATTACTGTTTGGAATACTTTTCTTTAAAGAGAAACCGACGAAATATACCTGGATTGCAAGTGTGATTATGATTTTAGGAATTGTGTTAATGAAGATAGCATAAATTATCGGTGTTTTTTCAAAAGAACAATGGTCGTTGGGACAGTTGTTAATAATGTGAGCACCCCAAGACTAAACATCACCCATCCGCTACCAAATATTGAGAGAATTGGATTGAGTGAGAAGGTGAGAAGAAAATAAATTAAACTTGTTGCCATACCAAGAGCTGATATTGCTGTTGCTCTATATTTTGATTCAAATTCCATATTGGTATATTGATCAAGAATTGTCCATCGGTAAATCGATGCGATGTAGATAAGAAATATACTGATTGTCGTTGCAATTTTTGGGAGAATTGGCGCGAACAAAAAACCAAGAAGTAAACAAATTGGGAAAAATAAATATGCAGTAGCTCTAGAAAATAATTTATATTTTGCTATGACTATTCCAACGATTGCGACAATGATACTATTTACTGCTGCAATCCACCCGCGTTCAATTGCATTAAATCCGACATCAGTTGTAAATACATTGAGGAGAAAATACAGGTAATACCACGTGATACCACTAATCGAAATATAATAGAGAGAAAAATCACGAATATATGGGGTTTTAAAAAGTTCCCCAAATCCGAGTTTTGTTTGCTGTATATAATTTGTTATAGTGAATTTTTCAGAATCAATATGCGGTTCGACCATAAACAAGGTTACAATTCCAGCCATGATCATTGCAATACCAACAAGCGCATAGGGGAGACGATAGTAATAAAGAAAGATATATCCTCCAGTAAACGCTGCAATAGTAAGTCCAATTCGATAAACAAGTTCATTTTGATTAGCCAATAAACTGAATTGCGATTCCTTCTTAAGTTCTTTGAGCGTGTCATAGAAGAGTGCAGTATCCGCTCCTGATACGAACGTACTCCCGATTTGGGCAAATACTGCTCCAATCCATAACCAAGAAACACTTTGAGATTGAGATATAAAAATATAACTTCCTCCTCCAATGAGAAGTCCGAGGAAAACGATATATTTTCTTCCAAGTAAGTCAGCGAGCGCTCCCGTTGGTAATTCAAGGAAAACAGATATTAAGTGCGTTACTGCATATATAACAGCAAGAGTAGCTGCAGGAGCAAATAATCCCTCAAATGCATACCAGATAGGAAGGAAAAAAAGAAGAGAAGTGAAAAATATCTTTACGCGCATTAAATTGATATTTCTCCGAAGAAGTTGTTGGTACGTCATAAATAAAAAATTTCATGAATTAAATAATAATCGAATTATATCATGGTATAATCGCATCATGGGTGCAGATGAGATTCGGTCCAAATATTTGTCTTTCTTTCAAAAATCTCCGCGGAATCA
>CAYRFA010000073.1:0-3615 GCA_964423435.1 uncultured Gammaproteobacteria bacterium
CATATGCGTGCATCGTTCGGGTGAAACCTGATAACTGATTCAGTAACCACTTCTGTCGTCCTCCTTTTTCTCATATACCATAATTGGAACTCCCTGAATGGTTGTTCAAGTGCTTGATACCATTTGATATTGTTAGTGTTAGTTCTGTATGAGGGTATTTGAATCTGTTTTTGGAATTCATATCGCCTGATAAACCACTTTTGTGTCCACTTATTCGCACGAAGGTATTTCGAATACATAGAATTTCTTTGCCAAAGAGGAACCATCTGCAACACTTCATGTGCTGCATACCATCCTTGTTCTTTTTTAGATATTTGAAGCGATTTATCAGTCAGAAACATATTTAAACAAATTGCATTATCTACTCGGAAATCTCCCGGATGTCTTCTTTTTGAGAATAACTCAATAAGCGCAGTTGTCAAAAACCGTGTGATCCACAATGTGTCGTGTCGTACAATGATGAGAAGGTCAATATCATCCTGGTTATCCGCATTATTTACCGCAAGTCCCCCAGTCACTCCAACCATACAGATAGTTGGAATATATGTAAGAATTTTTACAGTCTTACGGATTCTTTGCCATTTATTTGTTGAGGCAGCAAGTCGTTTGATGCGAAACTGAATTGTCTTTTTATGACCAGATACATAAAAAAACGGTGGCGTGTACTTTATTTTATTTTTTTTTATCAGTTTCTTTATGTG
This sequence comes from uncultured Gammaproteobacteria bacterium, assembly GCA_964423435.1. GTDB lineage: Bacteria > Patescibacteriota > Microgenomatia > UBA10105 > UBA927 > CAIJMI01. The sequence continues at coordinate 702 of CAYRFA010000073.1, forward strand.
ATTTTGTATGACACGAGAAGAAATTTGTATATCAGACACTATCCACTGCATGAGCTCACGGAGAGTCAATGGGTAGTGAAAAATATCAGCATATAAGAGAGCAGCAAAAATACGCGATTCAATAGATACCGTCATTATGGCTGTTGTTGAGCAGAATTCGAATTCGTTGTAAGACCGTATGTTGTAAATATTTGTTGGAACCCTTGTTTCATTGTTTCAAGTTCCGCTGTTGGTGACGATCCTGCTTTTAAAGCATTTAATGCATCTTCTAAATATTTAATGAGTTTATCATTTAGTCCATTATCAAACGTCCGGGATGCTAAGGGAAATGATCGCGCATCCCTCCCTTGAGTTACATATGCTCCTACATAAGGATCAGACGTTAGAGAATTTGCAAGTTCCATACGTGCATATGGTTCTCCGAATAATCTCCTTGCTTTGACTTCTTCTGAATAAAGAATTGTTGCTCCTTCACGACTTGTCAAAAATTTCATAAATTCCATTGCTTGGACTGGATATTTACTTTTTGAAGAAACTCCTTCAACCCAATATGAAGCCCAATTTACCGTATTTCCCGGCAGTTGCGGAATGGGGGATATTTTAAAACGTAAGCCAGGATTAATTTCAGCGATATCAAATGCTCTCCAAGAAGGGGCAAGGATCATGGCAACTTTCCCGGATGCAAACGCATAAATAGAATTATCCATTGTTTCATTCCATGTATAGAGCGGATCATTCGGATTTGAAAATTTTCTGTAGAATAATAATGTCTCTTCCGCTTCTTTCCCTGTTGGAGAAGTTAAATTCGCTCCGTTTTGCATAAACATCGTTCCTAAAATATCCGAATAGTGCTCCACATTATTTGTCGTTCCAAGAGCAATCGCTGATACCGCAAACGTAACGCCATCCGGCTTTGCAATTTTAGGAATCATTGCTAATACCTCTGCCCATGTAGTGGGAGGGGTAGTAATTCCGGCCCGAGCAAACAAATCTTCATTGTAATAGAGTCCCAGTCCATCAATTTCAAGCGGTATTCCATAAATCGTTGTTCCGCCAATAAGATCATTGGCAGCTACTGGAAAAAATGTGCTTTGAAATTCATTTGTTGTCATGACGGTTTCCGGAACTGGTTGTAATTCTTGAACAAGCATTGGAACCCATGTATTGTGAAAACGAAATACATCCGGACCTTCTCCACGAGCAATTGCCGCCTGCAGTCTTTCTCTATATTGTTTATGTGATTGCTTGATATATTGCACTTTAATTTTTGGGTGCGCTCCTTCAAATGAGGAAATGAGCGGCCTCACAATTGCATCGTTTTCCCATAATCCCCAATAAGTAATGGTTACTTGCTTCGATCCCTGCAGCATACTAAATACAAATCGTCCGCCAAAAACAGCACTAATAATAAAAATAATAATGACTATCAATGTAATTATTCGTTTCGGCCATGGATTAGAATTGGGTGGAGTAACTATAGGAGGAGATTGTGGAATCTGGGGAGTAATTGCGGAAGGAGGAGCATTCTGTGGTGGCACAACAACCGTCTCTGGTTCAAATGTAATTTCCCCTTGAGGTTGCTCGTTTGCACTTGTTACTGGCGTCATCATAAAAAAATCCTGTACAATAATCATATCATGCAAAAAATAAACCACAAGGCGACACTTATTCTCATGACCATAAGCATAATAAGTTTAGGGGTGTGTGCCGGATATATATGGAAATTTGAAACGTCGTATTCCAATCTCGTTTATCCGACTATTTCAGTTGGAGAGGTACCATTTGGAGGAAAAACACAACAAGAGGTTGAGGCGTTCTGGCTCGCAAAAAATACAACTCTTGCTGATATTCAATTTGAATTTCGATTCGATTCTCATATCGCAACACTTGCAGCTGAAACACTTGGTTTATCATATGATGCCACACTTTCAGCAACGCAGGCATTATCTGTCGGAAGGTCAAAACATTTTTTCAGTAATATTCGACAACGGTATACAAAACAATCAATTAATCTGCCTCCTTCTCTTCGATGGGATACAGATGCAATAGACCAGTTTATTACATCTCTATCAGAAACGATAAATATTCCCGTGGAAAACGCGTTATTTCAGTTTACAAATAACAAAGTAATTCAATTTAAACCTTCTCGATCTGGACGAATCGTTAATATAAAACAACTAAAAGAACAATTTATAACTCGTCTTCATGATGCGATACAAGCAAACAAAACAAACATTGTTCTCTTTGTTCCAGTTGATATTATTGAGCCTATTATTACGACAAAACAAACAAATTCATTTGGCATTAAGGAACTCATTGGTCGCGGATATTCTGAATTTCCAGGATCAATTCCGGGACGTATTCACAATGTCGCTCTTGCCGCCTCAAGACTCAATGGCGTGCTCATTCCTCCGGGCACAACATTTTCCTTTAATAACACGATCGGTGATATCTCTGCCGCGACCGGCTACCAGTCTGCATATATTATCAAAGATGGCAGAACGGTGCTTGGTGACGGAGGTGGTGTTTGTCAGGTGTCAACAACACTATTTCGAGCAGCACTGAACGCCGGGCTTCCTATTGTTGAACGAAGTGCACATTCATACCGAGTCCACTATTATGAAGACGATGGATCAAAAGCAGGACTTGACGCAACAGTGTTTAATCCAACAGAAGATCTAAAATTTATCAACAACACTCCGGCGTATATACTCATCCAAACAAAAATTGACCTGGCAAATGTGAATCTCACGTTTGAATTTTACGGAGCAACCGACGGACGAAAAGCAGAAATTCTCAATCATGTTGTTGGAGGAATATCTGCTCCCCCACCGGCTCTGTATCAAGATGATCCGACACTTCCAGTTGGAGTCGTCAAACAAGTTGATTTTGCTGCATGGGGAGCAAAGGCATC
>CAYRFA010000074.1:0-3569 GCA_964423435.1 uncultured Gammaproteobacteria bacterium
GGAACATTTTCGCTATGAGATCCATTTGCATCGAAATTAACCAAAAATATTCGAATGACTCCGCTTCGAATTGTTGCAAAACTCGTCACCCAGGATCCCTCTCCGGTAACTTGCAACCTTTGTCCTTTCATTGAGTCCATAAAAGAGTAAACAGAATAGCGTGGCTTTGCTTTTTTCCCGTTTGTCGTATGGGTAAATAATCCCCATCCGGATCCGTCTTCCTGATTTGGTCCGTCAATGAGTTCAAAAGAAAATAAGTATGTTGGACCTCCTGATATAAGCTGCCTGATAACTGCAGCGGTATGTGCCGCACCAAACATGGTTCCATATAATTTATTTTTTGCCCCAGTAAATCCAAATTCAGTAATGAGTGTGGGCTTAAGACTTAGATTTGGATATGGCATGAGCCAATCAATAAGATTATGTTGGTCCGTCATATACCGTTTTGGATCTCCTAAGTACGTATGCCAGGAAAAATAATCTATTCGGACGCCTGCATTAGCAAGGCCAATAATCCAATTTTTATAGAGTCCTGTCGTTGATGGTCCTCCGATATAAAATGTGTTTACATTTGAAGCAGCCGCAGCTCCTTGTGCAGCATACCGGTATAATGTAACGTAATTCTTTTCTCCACTCATTTTCCAAGATCCAAATTGTGCAAGATCTGGCTCATTCCATACCTCGTAGTAGACACCACTGATATTCTTTTCTCCCTTTCCGCTATAGTGTTCAACTGTTCGTTTAACGACCGCTGCCCAATCATCCCAATTATTGGGAATATTAATAATTGAACCGTCTTTTGCAATCACTGATGGCATAAAGGAAAGAGCGAGTAATGGCTTAGCACCTGTCGATACAATGGTATTAACAATTTGGTCTAGCTTATCAAAGTTATAGGAAAGGTTTCCGCTGGACCCCGATACTACATCAAAGTGATCATAGATATGATCGATGCGAATAATTTTTGGTGTTAGTGCTTTTGTTTCATTGATAACGGGCGCAATCATATCATTTGCTTCTTCTCCTCCCTGTGCAAACGCGTGGTAAAAATCAGTTGAAATGGATTCCATTGGAACACTGGCGTCAACAACAATATTTGCCTTTGTTCCAGATGCTCTCGTTGCGAGAGCCATGATGCCTGCAATTCCAGCAACAAGGAGAGGAGCAAAAATAACAAGCGCAATAATGACAACTATTTTTTTCATTGATGGGGGAGCCTTCTGTTGGACAAACATCGTCATAGTGGTATTTGTGATGCCTGGATCATCACACCTCCAAGTAATAATAGTAATGAAATACTAATTAAAATAATTGTATATGTAAGTGTACCAGACGTTGGCATTGGTTCTTCTATCAACTCACTGTTTGTTGAAGCTGATACGGTAAATTCAGATGAAGAGGTATTTGCTGTTCCATCTGGATTTTGAGATGTGACAATAATGGTATGCGCTCCGTCAGTCAGTGGTTGTGTTGGTGTATAAACCCAATGACCATTTTCATCGACAGTGACAACAACAGTGATCGGATCATCAGAATGGATGACAATGGTCACAGTTGATCCAGGAGGCGCAACACCCTGAATTTGAGGAGTATTAGGAGAAACACCCGATTCATCTTTTTGAATGGTTATTTGAGCTGCAGAAGAGCTTGCTTCTGTTGTAGCAGATTCTGTTGATTCAACTATCGGTGTTGGAGATAGTTCAGGTATTGGTGTAGGAGTTCCTGTTGGAATACTTGTTGGAACAACTTGCGAGTCTTGACCGGCAGAGATGGTAACAGAAGCAGGAGTACTGCTTGTAAGCACATTGGGATTACTTTCGCCTAATCCTGAAACAAACGTTGTTGCGTCAAATTTGACTTGTATTGGCGTATCTGTTGCCCCTATTGCTTTAAAGCGAATAACTGCAATTGTCCCAGTCCCTTTAATTGGTTTTGTTGTGCTTTCCGCTCGCACAGTGATGGATGCTGTTCCTCCTCCAACAACTCCTGAAGCAGCAATCTTCGGAGCAAGTGGACCGTTGGTGATACTGAGAGCCTCTAATTTTGTTGCGTCATAGACAAGATGAAGTTCTGCCATCGCAACATTATTCGCTGCAGTATCAATTTGTACATCAAAAGAGAAAACATCACCTTTGGTTTTGGTTGTTGTTTTGGGGTTAAGTGCAAGAACTGTTGCTGGCGCAGCTTTACTTCGAAGTTCTTGTTGTTGTCCTACCATATATACCGTTATTGGGATAACAGTAAGAACAATGATAAGAATGATAAAAAAGACGATTTTTTTCATCCTATAACCAGTATGGAGTATTCCAGCTGAAAATTACAATAGGGTATTGACATGAATTAGCACTCGTTATATATTACTGCTAATATGGAGACAACATTTGATCTGACACCAAGACAAGTTGCAATTCTCAAGGCTATTATTGAGGAATTTATTACAACTGCTGAAGGAGTTGGTTCTGAGACACTGGACAAGAAATATAGTCTCGGAGTATCACCGGCAACAATAAGAAATGAGATGGTACGTTTAACCGATATGAAGCTTCTCAAGCAGTCGCATACGTCAGCTGGCCGCGCTCCGACACCAGCAGCCCTTAAATTTTATGTCGAACATTTGATGAAGCAAAAAGACATGTCTGTTGCTGAGGAAATGTCTGTGAAAGAGAAAATTTGGGACTACCGGCAAGAGGTAGATAAATTATTACGCGAAGCAACAAAAACACTCGCTGACAGTACAAAAACATTGGCAATTACTGCCACAAAAGATGGAGATCTCTATTTTGCTGGAGCTGCCAATATTCTTGATATGCCGGAATTTTTTGATTATGAACTGACGCATGCACTTTTTGCAGCGCTAGACCGATTTGATTTTTGGTGGGAGCTCTTGGCTCGCGAAAGCGGACCATTTGAAATTCTCATCGGAGAAGACATGGGAGATAGAGGTGTATTATCGAAGTGTGGATACGTCTATCATAAATTTGAAACTCCGCATGTTACTGGCGCAATTGGTATCGTTGGACCTTCACGGCTCAACTATCCAAAACTCATTCCAATGGTGAGATACATGGGTGGACTTATTGGCGAATTTGGGAGCAATTGGTAACTATGAAACAAACAAAACAAACTCAAGTAAAATCTGATCAGCCTTTAATTGATGTTGACGAGTGGAAGAATAAATATCTGCGTGCACTTGCAGATTATCAAAACCTTGTAAAGAGGACTGACGCGGAAAAACAAGAAGTCCGAAAGTACGCAACAGAGCAGTTTTTAGCAAAACTACTTCCTGTTGTTGATACACTTGAACTTGCTGGTAAACACGTGAAAAATGAAGGACTGGATTTAGCAATCAAAGAATTACATACAGTGTTAACTCAGTATGGAGTTGAAAAAATTGAAGTTGCTGGAATTCCATTTGACCCGCATATCATGGAATGCATAGAAGTTGTTGAAGGAGAAAAAGATCATGTGGTAAAAATCTTAACCGCAGGGTATCAAATACATAATAAATTATTACGACCATCAAAAGTACAAGTAGGTGGAGGTATAAAGGAGGAAGTATGTCTAAAATA
>CAYRFA010000075.1:0-1269 GCA_964423435.1 uncultured Gammaproteobacteria bacterium
ATGGTTACTGTGCTTGCAATTTATACCACGTTTGCGTTATGCTTAGCAACACCAAAAAATCATATGAATAAGGACGCATTCTTCGCTGCTCTCATCGGACTAGGTATTGGACTAGTGCTTACTGGTATTATCCTTGTCGGACCGAACCTCATGAAATCCCTTCCCAAAGTTACCATTCCGAAAGTAACATTTTTACAAAAAAAACCAACGCCAGAACCTACAAAAATTTCTGAAATTCTTCATAGCATAACAATTGATAGTCCGCTTCCTGATGCAATCGAAAACACAGATACTATGCTCGTATCCGGATCAACGTCTAAAGAATCAAAAGTCATCATTCAGGGAACAATTGATGATAGCGTTATGATGACCAATGGAGACGGAAAATTTGCTGGAAAGATAACGCTCGTTGAGGGAAAAAATGACATTTTGGTAACAAGTTATTATGGAGAAAAGACCGCAACACAAAAAACAACTGTGTACTACACGCCAGAAGATTGGTAACACTATGAAACAACGAATTTTTCACCATACTGCTCTTATCATTTTTCTTTTAACCTTAGGCGCTAATATTTCCGCTGCTCCAACAGGAACACCATCTGAATCTCAATCACCATCTCCCACTGTATCTGATAAAGCAAAACAAATCGATGATTTAAAAGAACGTCTTGCAACAAAAGTCGCTGAACTCAAACAGTCTAAACGACAAGCAATCTACGGCACCATCAAATCTGTCAGTGTTTCAACATTTACTGTTGAAACAGCAACAAAAGACCTCAAAATTGAACTTACAGATGATATAAAAATCTTCCAAAAAATCAAAGGAGTCCGAACAGAACTCAAAATAGAAAATCTCGAAAAAGGAGATATTGTCGCGGTGTTTGGAGAATATGATGCGACACTGGAACTTTTGAAAGCAAAAATTGTCATCATCCAGTCCTCTGATCCTCTTCGCATCGCAGGAAAAATTACAGAGATGAGTAAATCTGACTACACCATCACCATTCAAACGACAGATTCAAAAACATACACCATTGATTTTGAAACAATTACAAAAACGTCTGTCTGGAATGGCAAAGAGCTGCAAAAGGGAGGGTTCTCAAAACTCATTCCTGGAGATATTATCCACGTCACCGGAACCGCCGTTCCCAAAAAAGAAAACCGTGTAAGTGCTACACGCATCACTAATCTTGGAGGAGGTACTCTTCCATCACCAACGCCAGCAACAACAGCATCGCCTTCTGCAACAATCAAACCAACCGCGAAACC
>CAYRFA010000075.1:1369-3544 GCA_964423435.1 uncultured Gammaproteobacteria bacterium
CTCTACAAAGCAATTCTTACCCTGAAAACTCCTGATGAGGCAACGCGATTTTTCCGAGATCTCCTCACGGAAGCTGAAATTAAAGAATTCTCAAACCGCTGGAAGATGGTGCAAATGATCGCACAAGGAATCTCCTACCTTGATATCGCCAAAAAACTCGGCGTATCGACAACAACAGTCAATCGTTGTGCAAAATGGCTTCATAACGGCATGGGTGGATATAAACTCGCCCTTGACAGACAAAAATAGTCATGTTAGTATATTAACACGTACTATGAGACAGATATATATTTCAAGCAATTTTCCTCAAACCGATTCTTCGGTTTCTTCTTGTGTCTTCCATCATCATATCCGCTAATTCTTGCGGGTTGATTTGTTGAGAATCTTCCAATTTTTCTTTTCTCACCAGCTCTATCCGCAGGAGTAGTTTCTGTGGAATTTTGGTGGCTGTAACCGAGTGGTTCAGGTGAAGCGCTGTGAACGCTTTGACACGGGTCCGAGTCCCGTCAGCCACCCTTATATAAACATATTTATATTCAAAAGGAGGATATATGAAAAAACAAATTCTGCTCACAGGTTATGACCTGAAAATTGAGGATATAGTCGCAATAGCACGCGAAAACGCGACCGTTGTCGTGCCAAAGAAAGTTATCAAACGTATTGCCGATAATTGGAGCGCAATAGCAGAAATGCTTGAACGAGGAGATATCATGTATGGTCTCAATACCGGTATCGGCGGATTTGGAAACATCAAAATATCAAAAGATAAAGCTGGTGAATTGTCCACTCGCATGTTACGAGCTCACTCATCTGGATATGGCAATTATGTAGACGAACAAACAGCGAAAGCAACACTACTTATGCGGCTAAATGTTTTTGCAAAAGGGTACTCCGGCATACGACCAGAACTATTTATGACATTTGTTGAGATGCTTAACAAAAATGTCATTCCTGCGTTTTATGAAAAGGGTTCAGTTGGGACATCAGGAGACCTTGCTCCTCTATCGCAGATGGGACTGGTCGTCATCGGAGAAGGCAATGCATATTGGAAGGGGAAAATTTTAACTGGAGCAGAGGCTATGAAACGTGCTGACATTAAACCAGTACCACTTGCCTACCGAGAAGGACTAGCAATCATGAATGGATCACAATTTATGACTGCTATTGCTGCATTCAATACGTATGATGCAATACGTCTTATTAAACAGATGGAAATTGTATCAGCAATGACCATCGATGTACTCAATTGTGTTGAGTCTGCATACAGCCGCGAATATAACGAGGTACGTCCATTTAAAGGTCAAAATACAGCGGCTGCGAATCTACGAAAATTATTTGCAAATAGTGATCTTATGAAGCAGGCAAAAAAGAACGTTCAAAATGCCTATTCACTCAGGTCTGTTCCGCAAGTAGCTGGTGCTTGCCGCGACGCACTTGACTACATCAAAAGCGTAACGGAAATTGAAATGAATGCTGTTGCCGATAATCCTCTCTTTTTTACGAAAGAAAAAATATGTAGAACAGGAGCAAATTTTCACGGAGCGCCGATTGGATATTCACAAGATTTGTTAGGCATCATTATCACCGATCTTGGTAGCATGGCAGAACGGCAAACCAATAATCTGATGGATCCGGCGTGCTCTAAAGATCTACCGGCTTTTCTTGTAGCTAGTGCTGGCCTTGATAGCGGTCTTATGATCAGTCAATACACGCAAGCTGCGCTAGTTTCGGAAAATAAGATTCTTGCTAGTCCCGCGAGCGTTGACTCGATTCCGGTATCAGGGAACCAGGAAGATCACGTTTCTTTTGGAACAATTGCAGCCCGAAAAGCAAGAGAAATAATACGAAATACGGAAGCGGTCATCGCCATTCAACTCTTAGCAGCATGCCAAGCGTATGAATTTAGAAAACCAATTAAACCGTCCCCAGTATTTCAAGCAGTATACAAACTGGTTCGATCAGTGAGTCCAGCAATAACTGAAGACCGGGCGTTTTATAAAGACATCGAGCAAGTTGTGCCGCTAGTCAAGCAATACCGCGTACTCGCTGAAGCAGAAAAAATTATAGGAAAGTTATTATGAACACTATGTTATTAACCATCTTAATAGGATTTCTTTATGGAACGTATGACTTGTTTATCAAACTCAGCGCTGGCAAAATCCAGCCAGCGCTGGG
>CAYRFA010000076.1:0-3534 GCA_964423435.1 uncultured Gammaproteobacteria bacterium
ACCTGAGACCTTTTCAATGTCAATGAAACGCTCTACCAGCTGAGCTATACGCCCTTACTATATTAGTTGTTTATAAAACGTTTGTATTATATCATAGGAATAGAGATTATTATGGATAAAATTAAAGAAACGATTAGCTCAATTTTTGACTTCTTCCAGGGAATCGTCGTATTTATGGCCATGCTCGTCATGGTGTACTTATTTCTCTTCTCTCCACAAGAGATTAACGGCCAATCCATGTTTCCAACGTTTTACGATAAAGAACTATTGATTACAAATAAAATCGTGTACAAACTCGATAAGCCGAAACGGGGTGACATAGTTATTTTTAAATCTCCAAGAAATAAGGAAATTGATTATATTAAGCGGGTTATCGGACTTCCTGGCGATGAAGTCACACTGAAAAATAGCACGTTTTACATCAATGGCACTAAAATTGAAGAACCCTATATCGGTCCGACTATTGTCACATCACCTGGAGCATTTCTTAAAGAAGGTGAACCAATTATCGTTCCCGAAGATACGTATTTCTGTGTTGGAGACAATAGGCCACATAGTTCGGATTCACGAGAGTTTGGTCCTGTACCACTAACAGATTTTATCGGTAAAGCCTTATTCCGTTATTGGCCAATCAATAAATTTTGGGTTATACCAAGTGTATCTTACGGGATTTAACTAGAAAGCTTTTGCCTCATTTTCTTAAGTTGCGCACTTGTTGTTTCAAGATTCCCTCGTATGACAAATACTACCCGTGCTTCAACTTTTGATTGTGTAATTTTAACTAACCCATTTACTGCTTGCGCCATGTCTTTTGCCATACCATCAAGTTCGTCACTATGAATTCGTTCAACTTTTGTCGTATTTGCGCTTGCTCCTGTTTGAGCTTTCAGACGCCTCGCTAGATCCTCAGCACGCCTAACGGACGCATTTTCAGACAGAATTGTCTTATATGCCTCAACCATGAGCTTGACGTCTGTAAGGCCTGCTATTGCCCGTGCGTGACCTTCTGAAATGGCTCCTGATACCAGTCCGTCTTTGATTGCATCTGGAAGTCCAAGTAGACGCATGGTATTGGATACATAGGATTCGCTTTTCCCTATTCGTTTCGCCATTTCTGTAACAGTCAGTCCAAATTCTTCAACTAAGCGTTGGAATGCTTGCGCGCGCTCAACCGGATTTAAATCTTCACGCTGCACGTTTTCAACAATTGCAAGTTCCAGCATTCCTTTGGCCGTTGTTTCTTTGATTACAACAGGCACAGTTGAAAATCCGGCAAGTCGTGAAGCACGCCACCTGCGTTCACCCGCAATGATTTGATATCCAGCAGGAGTTTTTGCAACAACTAATGGCTCAATAATTCCGTGTTCCTTTATGGAAGAAACCAAATCTGCAAGTGCTTCTGGAGCAATGAGTCCACGAGGTTGTAAAGGATTTGGTTGGATAAGATCAATATCTAAATGCAAAACTTGTTGTGTATCAGGCATTGCCACCTCTTTACGCGGGCAGGACAGAAACTGTTTTTTTACCGTTTTTTACGCCAAATTGCACTTTTCCAGCAATATTTGAAGATAAGGTAAAATCTTTTCCCATCGCAACATTAAGTCCCGGATATACCTTTGTTCCTTTTTGCCGAATGATGATACTTCCTGCCTTTGCAAATTGCGCACCGTACACTTTCACACCTAACCGTTTGGAAACTGAATCTTTATTTCCTTTTGCTACTCCGCCTGCTTTAACGTGTGCCATATTTAAATAAATAAAAATTTCTTCGTACGACCGCTTGTGGCCTTCCGTATATAATTGGTCCAAGCAACTTAGTATACCCAAGCGTTTCACACGTGTCAACAACTTTTTTCACACTATAGACTGTTTTACCTACTTCAAACGATGGGAAAGCTATAACCACAACTCCGTTATATTTAAGTATGTTCGTCCAAGACCGGAAACATCCTATATACAATTTTTCGAGGCCTTTCATAATGTTTTGTATTTCACGAACATCATGGATATGTTCAGCTCCTAATTTTGTTGGTCCAAGAAGTGGCTCTGTTACGATTGTATCAATGGAATTACTATCAATGTATTCATCGATATGTGTTGCATCAGCTTGAAATATTCGTATTGATGAGGCAAGTTTATATCGTGACAATATCCAAGACATATTTTTTTTCGCTTTTTCAACAGATGTACTATCAATATCACTTCCAATGGCATTTACCCCTCGTAGTGCTGCTTCAGCGCAGATTGTTCCCATGCCACAAAACGGATCAAGGAGGGTTTTTCCGACGCTATCAATTCCAAGTCCCATATTGACTATCATACGTGCAATTTTTGGCGGAAGCATTCCTGCTTTTGCATCAGCAAACGGGCGACCGTAATCCCGGTCATTCCACTTCTCAAATGGCTGAATCGCTGTTGTTTTCCCGATAATGTACCCTGATTTCTCTTTTACAATAACAAGTTCTTCAATATGTTCTTTTACCAGTGCAACAGACGAAACAACGCTTCCATCATGGGGCAGTAAAAATCGAGACGCAATATGAGAGGATGTAAAAAGATCCTTTATATCCTGGTCAAGTGCCATGATTGTCTTTTTATCGATTCCATACCCGCTTATGGCAAATGCAACTTTACTTTTTGATTGTTTCAAATGGGAAATAAGATGCGTCGGATCAAGAGTATTAGTACGCTCGAGTACCTCTGCAATTTTTACTACTCCTCCTAGTACGTCTATGCTCTCTTCGTCACTTAAAGGTATGCTTTCTATTTGAACAATATCTGGAGTAATAGGGATAACGGATAGACCAAATGAAGAAAGCTCGGCAATGGAAAGCTCAGGAGTTCTTCCTAAGAAATATAAACGCTGAGTCATGAGTTAACCAATCTTTTCAATAAGCAAGGTTGTTTCGTGTGCACGGAATCCAGTTGATTTGCGATACCGTACCTTTTGTTTGTACCTTCTCACATGAAGTTTTTCTCCTTTTTCCTGCGAAGTAATTTTTGCTGTAACTTTCACACCTTTCACAACAGGAGTTCCGACGACTGTTTTTTTGCCATCGTTAAATAATAAGACGGTATCAAACACAACTAATTCTCCAACTTTTCCTTCAATGTGATCCACAATGATAGTATCGCCAGGGGCGGCGATATACTGTTTTCCAGCAATAACAACTGTTGCAAACATGCTTGGTATTGTACCAGGGGAATCATTCAAAAGCAATTGCCCAGAGAATACCAAATGAGATAGCTATAGAGAGAAGTGAACTCCCGCCATACGATACTAAAGGAAGTGTTATACCGGTAATGGGAAGTATCCCCATGTTCATTCCGCTATTTATCGCTATTTGAGTAAGAAGCATCGTAAAGACACCGATTGTATAAATGACCGGTAATCTTCCTACAATAGTGTTTGTAATCAGCGGTCTTATAATATTCCATAATAATAGTGTATAGAGAAAAAGAAGTATTGCTCCGCCAAAAAATCCCAATTCCTCAACCAATGTTGCAAACATAAAATCTGTATAATATTCAGGC
>CAYRFA010000077.1:0-3514 GCA_964423435.1 uncultured Gammaproteobacteria bacterium
TTGTTCATTATTGGCTTCATAACGAACATTTACTCGCGGGTGATAAGAAAATGGCTAAGTCTGAAGGAACGGGATTCTCATTGCAAGAAATAATCGATCGTGGGTATGATCCACGCGTTCTTCGGTATTTTTTCCTGCAGGCGCACTACCGGTCAAAGCAAAATTTTACGTGGGAAGCGCTGGAGGGAGCAAAGAAAGCCTTGCAGTTACTTCGTAATTTCGTTACATCGTGGAAATTAAATTTGAATTCTGAAAATAAAATAATTGATAAGGGAAAATTATACCAAGAACAATTTACAGATGCTATTTCAGATGATTTAAATATCCCTAAGGCGCTTGCGGTTGTGTGGGATATGGCGAAATCTGAACTATCGGATGCAGAAAAACTGTCTCTTATTCTTGATTTTGACCGGGTGCTCGGTCTTGGACTTGTTGATTGGAAACAGAAAGAGATTCCAGAAAAAATTATGAAACTCATTGAAAAAAGAAACACGCTTCGGAAAGAAAAGAAATTTGATGAATCTGATGTGATCAGAAAGCAAATTGAAGATGCAGGATATTCGGTAAGCGACACTCCTATTTCTTCTGAATCTTCTTCGCTGTGAGCGTGTGGGTTTGAATATCAAAATGCGTTGGATCAATAGTGAGTTTTATTGCGTTTCCGACAATAATTGAGGATAAAAGAAACGAGGATGGCGGGGTAATAGTCCACGATCCGAGATTCGTTTTACTGCTTGCAAATGTTAATTCATCAACTTTAATTGCATTTGTTTCAGAATCAACTGATGATACAACTGCCGTTGCCTCAATTCCTGCTGTTGCGCTTGCTTTGGCTCGCACGTCGCTGGATTTTGTTTTATTGATTACCGTTGTGAGGATAATTCCAAGAAAAATAAAGGTAACGGTCGAGATAATGTAGAGAAAAGTATTGTCTTTTTTGTTCCTATTTATTTTCATACGTTTTCATTACATCATATAATACATCAACTATTTTTTGATTCCCAACAAGTATTGCTTTTTGATCAAAAATTGAAAAATGATTTTTCTTGTATGGATCTATCATAACACCACCTGCTTCAGATACCAAAAGATTCGCTGCTGCAATGTCCCACGATTTTAGTCCTGCTTCAAGGTACGCTCCTAACCTTCCATTTGCTACCCATGCACATTCTAGTGCCGAAGATCCAAAATTGACTATCCGTGCTCCGTGTTCATGAAATGCTTTTCCAAATGGATAGGTTAATTGAAAATTTTCCTGATTGTATGGAGAGCCGATATTGATAATGAGTCCATCAATACTTGTTGCATCAGTAATGATAATTGGTTTACCGTTGCAAAAAGCACCTTTCCCTTTCTCTGCATAGAAAAACTCATCTCTCAGTAGATCGTATATGCCACCTGCAATTACCTTTCCATATTGGACATATGCGATAGAAATAGAATAAAAAGGGATTTCGTGTTTTGCGTTTGTTGTTCCGTCGAGGGGATCAACAATCCACACATTTGCGATTGTTTCCAGATGATCGATGGAGCTAGGTGTCTCTTCAGATAAAATGGTGTGACCTGGGTATTTTTTTTGAATCGAAGAGAGAATATATTGCTCACTTTGAATATCAGACACAAGAACTATATTTCCTCCGTGTTCCTTATTACGAACAGTTGTTTTAGATGATTTGAGTATGATAGAACCTGCTTCTTTGGCGACATTGCTGATGAAATTGATCATGCATGATTATTATATCAGAAACATTCTATTGTTTCGGTTATGGGTAGTGCCGTATGATGGATATATGATACAAAATTGGCAATCTCTATTTTATCCAAAATCCATTGCTATTGTCGGTGCATCGGAGAAAATTGGGAGCGTCGGATACAGTCTTGTTGAAAATATCACATCGACGTTCAAGGGGAAAACGTTTTTGATTCATCGTGAAGATCATCTGAAAGATATAGCGGATCCTGTTGATTTAGCTGTTGTTGCAGTTCCTGCTCCTATTGTTACTTCGATAGTTGAGGAAGCGGGGGCGAAAGGCGTGAAGGCTATGATCATCATTTCCGCTGGATTTAAGGAAGCTGGTGTTGAAGGCGCTCTCAAAGAAAAGGAAATTGTTCAGTTGGCCAATCACTACGGAATGACGATTATTGGCCCGAATTGTTTAGGAGTGATTAATCCGGAGATTGGAATGAACGCGTCGTTTGCCCCTGATATGCCGTCCTTTGGCGGCGCAGCGTTTGTATCGCAAAGTGGAGCGCTGTGCACTGCGGTTATTGATTATGCGAAACATTTGAATTTGGGGTTTTCCAAGTTTGTTTCCATCGGTAATAAAGCGTGCGTGGATGAGGTGGATTTGTTTGATTATTTTGCAAGTGACGCTAAGACGCGGGTAGTACTTGCATACATTGAAGACGTGACAAGAATTCCGGAATTTTTAAATAATGCAAAAAAAATTCATAAACCAATTCTTCTTCTTAAATCCGGAAAATCTGATGAAGGCAAGGCCGCATCGGTTTCCCATACAGGCGCATTAGGGGGAAAAGATATATATTATGATGCGCTATTTCGGCAAGCTGGAGTGTTGAGGGTCGGAACGATCCCTGAACTATTTACCGCAGCTTCATCATTTTTATATAACCCACTTCCTAAGGGAAATCGGGTAGCGGTTATTACTAACGCCGGTGGGCCGGGAATTCTCGTGACCGATGCAGCCATTGCTGCTGGACTTGCGGTTCCAAAATTAACAAGGAGTAATAATCCAATAGATTTATTAGGCGATGCAACCACAAACCGATATGGAAGGGCACTTGCCTCAGTATGCGCTGATGATGCGATTGATTCCTTGTTGGTATTGTTAACTCCGCAAGGAGGAACGCCGATTACGGAGATAGCCCAAAGTATTGTTGAAGTAAAAAAAACAACAGACAAGCCAATCATTGTTTCGTTTATGGGTCAGCATCGGGTTCTTCTCGGAGTTGACGTACTCAAACAAGGAAATGTTGCGGTATGTGACTATCCAGAGGATGCAGCAAAAGCATTAGGTCTTCTTGTTGAATATACACGGGTTTCAAAACAAATCTTTACGGAGTTACCAGTTACAAAAATAACTGATGGAAAGAAACTTACTACTGGCATGGTCCCTGAATATGAGGCAATGACATTACTTAAAACATATGGGTTTCCTGTTGTTGCAAGCGGATTTGCGGGAAGTGCAAAGGATGCGAAAGCAGTGATGGATTTACTGCGTGTACCGTGCGCCATGAAGATAGTGTCGCCTGATATTACGCATAAAAGTGATGTTGGGGGAGTGATACTCAATATAACAGCTGAGACGGTTGAATCTCAATATGAAAAGATGATGCGTGATGTAAAACATAATGCACCAAATGCAAAGATAGAAGGCGTGTTACTCGTTGAAATGGTGAAAGAAAAGGGAATTGAGCTTATTGTTGGTGCAACCCGCAATCCTTTGTTTGGTGTGATGATTATGGTGGGATTTGGAGGAGTGACGGTTGAGGT
>CAYRFA010000078.1:0-3450 GCA_964423435.1 uncultured Gammaproteobacteria bacterium
CCCCATTTTTATATGCAAGTGCAGATAGTTGAATGCTTGGAGCATTTCTTACTGTATCAATTTTTTCTGGATTAATCCGAACACTATCAAGAAGCGTTATTTCTGGTACGACACCAACATATACAGGGATAGATTTTGTTGCGGTTTGGCCATTTACCCCAAACGCTTTTACCCAGATGTCACCACGGCCCTTTATGGTTTGTGATGGTTTAAACGACGCAAGATTCGTTGTGCCGTTTGGTGTAAATACGCCAATAGAATTTGTCGTACTAAAGCCCCATTGGTAGGAAATGCCTGATGAGATAGGGGAGCCGCCAGTGTCATAGGCAAGAGCAGATAAATATATTGTTGTTCCTCCAAGATCTGTGACAATTTGTTCTGGATTAATACGGACACTTCCAAGAGGAAGATTCGCTGCCTTTGGTGGTTTTGCTGTCATTTGATTTACCGCCCATATTGATATAGGAAGAAGAACCAAAAGAATAGCAATAACAAGGAGAGTTTGTTTCTGTTTAATCAGAAGTGGTGGTTGGGGGACAGTGTCTACGGTTTTAGGCATAAAAAATAACAGCTATCATCAGTATGTTGCAAAATTCTGCGATTTGTCAAGTGAAGATTCTACTGAATCGTAATAGATTACTATTTATTTGTTACTCATTTTTATCTTTGACCCGAATTTATCAATTACTGTAGCATGGTTCCAATAGTGCCAAAAGATTTGTCGAAACATCTGCGCAAAGTCTCTGCTTTGGATTTCGATTCCCATCACGTCTTCTTCTTGATATCCGTGGAATTGAATAGCATCCCCAAAAACATAAAAGTCTTGTGTGAGCTGAAGTACTTGATGTGGTAATTCACGATGTCGAAAATGATGAATGACATACTCTTTATTAGAGGTCCACGTTGTTGTTCCGTTTGGATTAAGTACATCTTCCGCGTCTTCATGTTTAATCAGTTCATAGATGATAATATTGTTTTCAACAATTGCTTCACGAATAGTTTCAGCGAAATCGAATCCAAGAGTTTTATACCATTGATTTGTGCCTATTATAAGAAGTTCTTTATTTTTTGATGCTTCAATCATCCGCCATTCCATTTGTTTTAACCCCAATTGTTTACGAAAAAATCGGACAGAAGTTTCTTTTTGGTTTTGTGTAGTCGTAAGAGGAAGGTTGACCGTTAATTCCTGAAATGCCTGTTGAAGAAGTTTTGTTTTTGATTCCTGCTCAACTACTAAACTTTCAAATTGTTTTGACCCGCTTGCCGTGTAATAGGTGGTTTTCGCATCAACTTGTGTCTCAACGATGCCTTTTCTTATTAATTCCTCAAGTATTCGATATAGACTGGTGCGTTTAATTTGAAGATGTCGGGAAAGTTCAAGAACAGTTATTGAACCATGTTTATTGAGTGTAATAAAAACTTGAGCTTCTTTTTTACTTAGTCCAAATTGTTCTAATGTTGTTTGAATATTCATGTCTACCATTATGGACAACATTTTTACAAAAGTCAAAGGTAGTTATATCCTTTAGCAGTCATATGTCCACAAATTATGACGATGCTTATGAATATATTTATACTCAGCCCAAATTATAATCGATTAGCCTCAAAACAGATTCAAGCAAAGCTACGGGACGTTGGGAATGTTATGGTTTTTTCAAAACCAGATTCGATTCAGTCACTTTCTCCTTTATGGAAAGGAGTAGAACCTTGTGTTATCGCTCTTGATCCGGATTTTTGCTATTGGAAAGCGCCAAACGAGCTTTTTACCATTCCACACGTGAAAGCGATTTGTCTCCAAACAACATCGTTTAGCTGGATTGATACAAAACGTGCAGCAATGAAAAGTATTCCTGTAATAAATTTACGTCATTGGTCAACGGAAGCTGTCGCAGAGTGGGCAATGATGCTTGTGTTTAATCTTGCTCGCCGTGTACCAATCATAGCGCAAAACAATTGGAAAGAGGAATGTGTGACACAACAAGGAATTGAACTAGTTGGGAAAACCATTGGTATTATTGGGCTTGGTCATATTGGAACAAGGATTGCTGAAATAGCAAAAGGTATTGGTATGAATGTGCAATACTGGTCACGCAAGAGCCGAGATCAACGTTTTGTATATGTGTCACTTCCTAAATTAATAAAAACCTCAGATGTGATTGTTCCAGCGATGAGTCAAAACATACATACACAAGGGATACTTAGCGATAAGGTTCTTTCCATGATACAACCAAGTGCGATGTTTATTGGTATTGTACATAATATCTATAATCATGATTTACTCGTTAATATGGTGAAGCACCATAAGATATTTGGATATGCCTTTGAAGAAAATGGTGGGGGGATGTTTAATAAATACAAAGGAAATATCTTGGCAGGACCGGCGAATGCATGGGTAACGAAAGAAGCTGAAGAGCGGAATATTGAGCAATGGGCGCAAACAATTATTGATGCTGCTCACGGAAAATTTCCTCAACAAGTCAATTAATCATTCGTTTTATCTCTTTATACTTCCTCTTGTATCGTTTATACTTTGTTTCGTATGTGGTTCGATGATTTATTTATTGTTCTTCAATGGTGGAGCATTCTTTTTCTTGTTGGCGCGTGCGCATTTCCACTAACCAAACGACTATTTCCTACATGGTTTGATCGGGGATACTTTTTTGCAAAAGCAGTCGGATTTGCGGTTGTTTCCTACATAATATATATTTTGGGGACGCTTCATATTGCTCCATTTACCCAGCAGACCGTATTTTTTGTGATGGGAATTGTGTTTTTTGTTGGTATTGCACCGGTATTTTTTCATTCAAGTAAGCAAGCAATTATTCAGAATAAGAAACGATTACTATATTGGGCCAATGTCATAGGAATGGAAGAATTGTGTTTTTTCTTTCTTCTTCTTTTGTGGAGCTGGGTGAAAGCGCATGAGCCATCAATTCGCGGACTTGAAAAATTCATGGATTACGGATTTATGCAATCTATTCTCAATACTCAGTATTTTCCGGCCATGGATATGTGGTGGGCTGGGGGATACATCAATTATTACTATTTTGGACATCTCGTTACTGCGGTGTTGACAAAAGTATCAGGAATCTCCCTTGCATATACTTTTAACCTCATGCTCGCCACACTGTTTGCTCTTACAGCGACCATAAGTTTTTCTATAGGCGTCCAGATTATTCGTTTAAAAAAGGTCGCTTCATGGTTTATTGCCATAGTAAGCGGTGTGCTTACGTCATTTCTTGTCACTCTTGCTGGTAACATGCAAACGCTTTACGCATTTACCAAAGGATATACTGGAGAAGATGTGAAACCGTTTTGGACGCTCCTATGGTCGTTTTCCGAATTTTTATCGAGAGTTGGAGAAGGAATGCAGATGTACTGGTACGCCAATGCAACTCGGTTTATTCCCTTTACCATTCATGAATTTCCCAGTTACTCGTTTGTTGTATC
>CAYRFA010000079.1:0-3411 GCA_964423435.1 uncultured Gammaproteobacteria bacterium
TATTGGTACTTATTGGTATTATTGGATTATTATTTATGTATATCGATACCCATTGTCATCTGAATTTCAAAGAATTTGATGAAGATCGTGCTATGGTGATTGGTAATGCAAAAAAAGCAGGTGTGAAAAAATTTATCAATCCCGGAAACAGCATTGTAACATCAAAACAAGCAATAGAACTTTCAAAACAATATCCAGATGTAGTATTTCCAGCTGTTGGAATTCATCCATATGAAATCACAAGAAATCCAGATGCTTATGATGTAGAACGATTACTTATCTCAAACAAAAATATCATTGCCATTGGCGAATGCGGATTGGATTATCATGTGTATGAAGACTTCCCGGCAGAAGGTAAAAAAACAGAACAAAAACAATTGTTTGAAGCACATCTACTTCTGGCTTTAAAATACAATCTTCCTGTCATTATTCACTGTCGGGAAGCCTTTAATGATGCGTTTGATGTTCTCGATTCTTTACCAACTATGCCACGAGGAACATTTCATTGTTTTTCCGGAGGACTAGCAGATGTTCGGGATATTCAAAAACGTGGGTTTTTCTTAGGATTAGACGGAAACGTGACATATTCCAAACAATTAAAACTTGTTATTCCCTCAATCCCTTTATCCATGATTCTTTTAGAAACTGATTCCCCACTTCTTCCTCCTGATGGACACCGCGGGCAGCGTAACGAACCAAAATATATTCCACTTATTGCAAAAACCATCGCAGAACTACAAAGCAAGACGATTCAAGAAGTTGAAGAAACAACAACTGCAAACGCAAAACAATTATTTTCGCTATAATACATTTATGACCATTTCTGTTGTTATCCCTGCATATAATGAAGAAGAATTGCTTCCCAAAACACTTGCGTCACTGTCTCAACTAGATCGGAAACCGGATGAGATCATTGTCGTTGATGCATCCTCGACAGATAAAACTGCAGAAATGGCAAGAAATGCAGGAGCTGTTGTTGTCACAGTACCAAAAAAAACTATTGGATTTTCCAGACAACAAGGACTTTTAAAAGCCACAGGTGATATCGTGGCAACTACTGATGCAGATGCGATTTTACCTCATGATTGGTTGAATCGAATAGAACATGCTCTGATTACTCCCGGCGTTATCGGATATTTTGGTGGATTTCGCGTATTTGACGGACCACCGGTATACAAATTCTTTATAAATTCAATTCAGCCACTCTGGAATGTATTCCTTTTTACTGTTTTTCGTATGCCTATGGCAACCGGGCAAAATATGGCTTTTTACCGAAAACTTGCTCTTGAAGTCGGCGGCTTCCCTGAAAATTTCAGAATGGCTGAAGATATCGAAATTGCGCGTCGTATGATGACAAAAGGGAAAATCGTTTTTACTCAAAAAGAATTTGTTTCCGCTTCCGGACGACGTGGATTTGAAAAAGGCCTTATTCTTCGCGTGTTTAAAGTCTTTTTCCTGTATTTTCTTTTCCGAAAGGCTGATACCATCGGATTTCCTGATGTACGCAAATAACGTGACTCGTGGTACAATATAGGTTGTCATTATGCGCCGAATATTCCTTCTGTATCCAAACAAAACACGCAGGCTATTGGAGATTCTCATTCCTTTAAGCTCGTGGTTTCTTATTACTTTGCCCCTTTGGCTTTCTTTCTGGCATCCTGCGTTTGTTGCCTATATCATCATTACCTTTGATGTGTATTGGTTTTACAAATCCTTTACGCTTGGATATTCAGCCATACGGTCATATCTTATGATGCAGGCACATATCAAAGTAGATTGGCTTGCCAAGGTAAAACAATTGAAAGAATTTAAGGAAATCAAACACATTATTATTATCCCGGAATATAAAGAACCGCTTCATATTTTACGTCGCACCCTTGATAATTTAGTATTGCAAGACTTTCCTAAAAAACAACTCATCGTTGTTATTGCTACAGAAGCAAAGGACGACAGGGCAAAAGAAGTAAGTAATATTCTTAAAAAAGAATATGGACAGTTATTTGGATTGTTTGTTATTACCAATCACACGCTTGTTGGTGGAGAAATAACTGGAAAATCCTCAAACATGGCATATGCTGCAAAAGAATTTATGCGACTTCACGGATCAGAAATTCATCCATCAACGACTACTATTACCTCTTGTGATGCTGATGCGCTTCTTCATCCAAAGTACTTTGCCTATCTCTCAGATTCCTTTTTACGTGATTCCGAAAGGCACTATCATATTTATCAAGGGGCAATACTCTTTTATTCCAACATCTGGAGAATTCCGCTTCCCAATAAGTTGTTTAACACCATTAACAGCATCTGGAATCTGGCCATTCTTTCCCAATCAGATCGTTTCATTAATTTTTCAACCTATTCTTTGTCTCTTAAGACTGTTATCGATGTTGGATACTGGAGTGTCGATGTTATTCCAGAGGATTATCATCTCTTTTTCAAAGTCTATTTTGAAAAAGGAAGCCGGGTGAAGACAAAAGGTATTTTTCTTCCGGTTCTTGTTGATGCAGCGGAAAGCCATGGATTTATCAAGACAATTATTAATCAGTATGAACAATCAAAGAGGTGGGCATGGGGAGTATCAGATATTCCGTATGTCATCCGCAATGCATTTCTCCACGGAGAAATTCCCATTGGGGATAGAATCAAACGAGTCGTTTTGATACTAGAACATCATATTTTTTGGCCGGCAAATTGGTTTTTACTAACAATCGGAAGTTCGATTCCACCGATTATTAATCCTGAATTTGCAAAAACTGTGCTTGGACACAATCTTGCACGCATCTCTTCAAGTATTCTTACTTTATCGACAATATTTCTTCTGATCGTCTTTATCATCGATTGGCGTATAAAACCTCCGAAACCAAAAGAATTTGCCGCATGGAAGCTTCCGTTTCTCTATTTACAATGGTTTACACTTCCTATTATTTCTTTCTTTCTCTCTGCTCTTCCTGGACTTGATGCCCATACCAGACTCATGCTTGGGAAACGGCTGGAATATCGTGTGACAGAAAAGGTATAATATATACATCATGTTTACGTATTTACTTACACACTCACCACTTCTTTATTTCACACAGCCTTTATGGCGAGATGAAGCGTATTCTGTTCTCTATGCAAGTCAAACATTTGCATCAATTATTGCCAAATCATCGTTTGACCCTCCATTGTATTACCTTCTCCTTCATATGTGGATGCTTCTCTTTGGACAAAGTGAGATTGCGGTACGAGCATTTTCATTTGTCGGGTTTTCTCTTGCTACAGTCGTTTCGATATATTTTGCTGAACACCTATTCAAAAAGCATTGGCTATCTTGGTTTGTTCCGCTTCTTTTCTTTACCAATCCCATGCTTCTCTATTATGGGATTGAGGTTCGTGCCTATGGGTGGTACATGTTTTTTGCCATGCTTG
>CAYRFA010000080.1:0-3373 GCA_964423435.1 uncultured Gammaproteobacteria bacterium
TATACAATTTTCTACGTGTTCTATCTGCCACATCCTGTTCGTGTGTGATGATAACAACTGTCACCTTATCTTCCCGGTTGAGTTTTTCAAATAAATCCATGATAGCATCACCGTTTTTAGAATCCAGATTTCCCGTTGGTTCATCAGCGAGGATGACAGTAGGTTGCATGATGAGTGCCCGGGCAATAGACACGCGTTGCTGTTGACCACCTGAGATTTTGTTTGGAAATGATTTTTCTTTCCCAGATAAACCGAATTTTTGTATGAGTTCCATCGCTCGCTCTTTTGGGTTAAATGATAGGACTCTGCGTGCATAGATTGTTGGAAGAAGAATGTTTTCTAAAATGGTGAGTTTATTGATGAGATTGAATTGTTGAAACACAAATCCGATAAACTCATTTCTGGCATTAGACAACTCGTTATCCGAATATTTGGATATGTCGCGGTAATTGATGGAAATAGTTCCTTTGGTTGGATTATCCAAAAGTCCCATGATGTGCATGAGTGTGGATTTTCCGGATCCGGAAGGACCGAGAATCGCGGTGTATTCTCCTTTTGTAATTTCTAAGGATACATCATCGAGCGCTTTAAATATTTCTCCTGAAATATCGTACTGTTTTGTGACATGAGAAAGTTTAATCATAGAGGATATCGCCCTCAGCAAGTCCGCCTGTTATTTCTGTCATGTCATCCGATTCAATGCCAATTTGAACGTATTGCTTTTCTTTTCCACTACTAGTTTTTTTCATGACGTAATTTTTTCCGTTTTCGCTTTTGATAAATCGAATGGGAACAGCCAAAACATCGGGTTTTTCCACAAGGGTAAATGTCGCGTCAGCAGTCATACCCACCCGATATTTCATTGTTGCTTCCAATGGAAAACGAACGTCGACTTCGTACACCGTGCTTGTTTCACCTTCCTTTGGAGTAAAAGCAATTGATTGCACGTGTCCTTGAATATGGACGTCGGGAAATGCGTCAAAGACAATATCAGTAGATGCGCTTGCGGTAATTGTGGATACTTCTGTCTGGTCAGGTAAAACGGAAAGGTAAATGGATTCCGGATTTACTACTTCAAATTCTGCCTGCGTCGGCGTAATGTTGACTCCGGCAATCGGAGTGCCTACTTTAGTAACAATTCCGGCAATTGGTGAAATAAGAGTTGCGTATTTAAGAGCGATATTTTTGAGTTCTACATCAAGTACCGAGCTGTTTAAGTCAAATTGTGCTTTTTGTAAAGCTCGGTCTGCATCGTTTCTCTGATCCCACGTCAATCCCCAATATCCTTGAGCTGGTTGCCGGTATTCATCTTTGGTTTGATCAAAATCCCGTCTCTCATTTTCATAGGTATTAAGATATTTTTGAAGTGTTTTTTGAAGTTCTTGTTGGTCAAGTCCAGCAATTGCCTGATATTTTGTTACCGCATCTCCTTCTTTTACTCCGACCCAAGAAAGAAGTCCTGAGTTTTGAAAGCGTAGCATTACTTTTTCTTTGGCATCCAATTTTCCGGTTATTGTCAGTGTCTGTTTGATAGTTTCCTTTTTGACTGTGTGAACAACCTCTTTTACAGATTTTTTTGCTTGTTGTCCAGAAATATTCCATCCGACGAGAACAACAACAACAAGAAATGCAATGATCCAGGTAATTTTTCGTTTTATGATGCGTTTCATAGAAAGATATTATTATACCAATATTGACTGGTTGACAAAAGCATTCCTTTTCTGTACAAACATACTACTATGAAAAAACTCAAACTCAAATTTCTTAAACACAAAAGCCTGTTTTCTTTCATTGTCCCTATTCTCATCATAGCACTCCTTGTTGGAGTTGGAGTGCTGAAGGTTAGCCGAGATCGTATGGTTACGCTCAAAACTAAAACCATACCAGAGATTGTTACTAAAGTAGCAGGGGATCCGACGATAAAAGTGAAAGACGTTACGAAATTGAAAAAAGTCAGCGGAGTATATGAATTTGAACTCAGCCTTGATATCGGGGGTACTGCAAGAACATTCACCTCATATATGACGAAAGATGCAAAAATATTCTTTACCACAGGAAGTGTCGTGAGTGAACTTGGTAAAGCACCCGCAGCTGCAGCTGGAGCACAACAAGAGCAACCAAAAATTTCATGCGCTGATGTGAAGAAAGCAGATGAGCCGAAAGTGTCCGGATTTATCGTTGCGGATTGCCCGTTTGGACTTCAGATGCAGCGATTAATGAATAAAGCTATTTTGGAACAACCAGCCCTAAAGACTGTTTTTGATATCAAATATATCGGTTCAATTGTTGATGGAAAAATTACCGCTATGCATGGAGATAAGGAAGCCCAAGAGAATCTGCGCCAAATTTGTATTCGGGAAGAACAAAAGACACTATATTGGCCGTATGTAGCGTGCTATATGAAAGAAGGAAAATCCGATGCGTGTTTATCTCAAACCGGTGTGAATACGGTTAGTCTAACAGCTTGTACGACAGATGTAAAAAGGGGACTCGCATTTGCACAAAAAGACTTTGATTTAGCAAATAAATTTAATATTGGCAGTTCACCCACATTACTTGTTAATGATTCGCAAATTGTGTCAGAATTTGATTTTGGAGGAAGAACTGCAGATGCGTTAAAACAAGTAGCGTGTTGCGGATCAACTACACAGGGAGCTTACTGTTCAAAGCCTTTGTCTACGGATCAAGTTGCTACAGCATTTTCTGAAACAGTTGCCGCAGCAGCGGGCGGAGCCGCAGCAGCAAATTGTGCCCCGGCAAATTAACGGAAAGATTTCAAATGTTTGATGGCTGCTTCGGTGACCATACGGCCGCGGGGAGTGCGTTTGAGAAATCCAAGCTGCATGAGATACGGTTCAAGAATTTCTTCGACCGTACCGATATCTTCTGATATGGTCGCAGCTAACGTTTCAATTCCTATTGGTCCACCATTATGTTTTTCAATAATGGTTGTAAGCAGTCTTCTGTCTGACGCATCAAGACCAGCTTCATCAATACCAAGAAGGAGTAGCGATTGGTCAAGGATAGACCCTGTTATTGTTGGTTCTCCAGAAACTTGTGCAACATCGCGGGATCGTTTTAGAAGCCTAAGAGCTATCCGTGGAGTACCTCGACTTCGCCGAGAGAGTTCCAGCTTTGCTTTTGCATCAATTGCAATATGAAGTTTTTTTGCTGCCTGAGTAATGATGTGTTCTAAATCAGCTGGTTGGTAAAAAGAAAGCCGTTCGACGACCCCAAATCTATCTCGCATAGGGGATGATAGAAGTCCAGCTCGAGTAGTAGCCCCCACGATGGTAAACGGTGGAAGATCAAGTCGAAGTGTCCGTGCTGACGGTCCTTTTCCGATGATGATATCCAGAGCATAATCTTCCAT
>CAYRFA010000081.1:0-3329 GCA_964423435.1 uncultured Gammaproteobacteria bacterium
ATCTTTCTGAATTGTCGTTCCAATGTTCCATAGATGCGTTTTACTTTTTGTTTTTCTCGAAGTTGAATGCCATATCCTGAAGTTTTTCTCCGTCCTTTTACGCCGTGTTGACCAGGAAGTATTGCTAAACGCTTGAGTAACTCTGCATGCGCATGACTCCCAATGGTTTTTAAACCTAAATCCATGCCTTCCCGGCGTGCTAATCTGTTTTTAGGTCCTGTATATCGTGCCATATTACACTCTCCTCTTTTTCTTTGCCCGAACTCCGTTATGAGGAATTGGGGTGACATCAGCTATTAAGGTAATATTAAGCCCTACTGCGCGAAGCGCTCGAAGAGCGGCGTCACGACCAGCTCCTGGCCCTTTAATAAACACTTCAACTTCCCGCATGCCGTTATCAAGAGCTTTCCGTGCAACTGTTTCAACCGCAGTCGTTGCTGCATAAGGAGTTGCTTTTCTTGCGCCTTTAAACCCAACCATGCCGGATGATCCCCAATAGAGTGAATTGCCCGTGCCATCTGTTATCGTCACAATCGTGTTATTAAATGTTGCAGTGATATACACTTTTCCTTTTTCAACGACTTTTTTTATTGTTTTTGTTGCCATATGGTTTATGCTTTTGCTTCTCCCTCCGGAGCTTTTGTATCTGTCTTTATCCGGTCATCTTTTTTCATTGCTCCTACTGTCAATCTCTTTCCTCTTTTCGTACGAGCATTTGAACGGGTTCGTTGACCACGGGATGGTAATTTATGCGCATGCCTGCTTCCCCGATAGGAACCGATTTCCCGAAGTCGTTTAATATTAGCAGATATTTCTTGACGCAGATCTCCTTCAACAGTAAATCCTTTTTCAATCACTTTTGCAATATGACTAATTTCCTCATCTGTAAGTGTTTTCACTCGCCTGGACGCATCAATATTGACTGACTGAAGTACTTTCTTCACATTGACTCTCCCAATTCCATAGATATAGGTAAGAGCTATATCGAGTCGTTTTTCATTTGGTATATCAACTCCAGCGATACGTGCCATAATTTCGTTTAATCGTTTTTCGTTTATTCGTTACATCGTTTTTCGATTTATCGAAGTAACTAATATACGATTTTTCGTTTTTTTATCCTTGTCGTTGTTTATGTTTTGGATTTTCACAAATCACAAAAACACGTCCGCGTCTGCGAACAATTTTACATTTATTACACATGAGTTTTACGCTTGCTCTGACTTTCATAGCATTATCTCACTCGATACGTGATTCTTCCTTTCGTTGTATCGTACAAGGTCATTTCAATTTTTACTTTGTCCCCGGGCATAATACGAATATAATTTAACCGCATTTTGCCTGACAAATGACAAAGAACGATTGCTCCATTTGGCAATTTAACGCGAAATAGCGTATTAGGTAAACACTCAAGAACAGTACCTTCTATCTCAATATTTCCTTGATGAGCCATAAATACGCAATAATACAACTCCCGCCTGACCTCCTACACATGAGTCTTGGCGGGTAAGGGCTTTATTTTACATTAAATTTCACGTTTGGTCAACACTTCGCTTTTTATGTCTCCAATTGCAATTGTATGCTCAAATGTCGCAGTCAGTGATCTGTCTTTTGACTCCAGTGTCCACCCATCATCACTTTTGTAGCAGATACTCCCCTGTCCCATCGCATAAATAACTTCAATAGCCAGTGTCATGCCACTTGCCAAGAGAGGGGTTTTTGCAATATCACCCCGTACGTACTCAGGAATCATCGGTTCCTCATGAAGTATTCGTCCGACCCCATGACCGGTCAAATCTGTTACTACGTGGTACCCAGCAGACTCAATTGTCGTTTGAATGGCCTTCGATATGTCTCCGACTCTCTTTCCTGCAATTGCTACCTCAATAGCTTTTCCCAGCGCTATTTCTCCGGTTTTAAGAAACAGCTCTTTTTCATCATCAATCATCCCAATACAAATTGATGATGCGGTATCTGTGTGAAGCCCTTCATAGATCATCCCAATGTCGATTGTTACTATATCGCCGTCACGAAGTACATAATTTCTTGGCATCCCATGCACTACTTCCTCATTAATACATAGACACGTCACAAACGGATATCCTTCGACTGTAGTAAAAGACGGAACCCCTCCCTCTTCTTTAATTCGTTTGACTGCATGTTTTTCTACATCGAGTAAATTCACTCCAATAGTTGACATCGATAGAAGTTCCTTTAAAATTACCCCAAGTTTTTTTCCGCCTACCCGCATTGATGTTATCTCTTCCGGAGTTTTAACAGTATTCATAAAGGCTTACGTGATTCAATAATGGATACTATCTCTTGATGGATCGCGTCAACTGTTCCTGATGTATCTATTTCATACACGCTATGTTGTTTTGAAAAATATTCAACTATCTCACTAATTGAGGTATTAAATGTCACAAACCGTGCATGGATTGCTTCATC
This sequence comes from uncultured Gammaproteobacteria bacterium, assembly GCA_964423435.1. GTDB lineage: Bacteria > Patescibacteriota > Microgenomatia > UBA10105 > UBA927 > CAIJMI01. The sequence goes on from CAYRFA010000081.1 coordinate 2,446, forward strand.
ATGTTCGTCTGTTCGGTTTTTCACAGCTTTTCTGATATGAAGTCTTCTTCGTGCTTCGCATTCAAACACGCGGAACACAAAAACGAAATCTAGTTGGAGCGAATTTTTTTTACTGAATGCGTCAAATGCATTGAGTTGATCAATTGAACGAATGAGATTATCAATAATAAATCCATCTTTATGTTCAAGCATCCATTCACCGACTAACTCAATATACGTATCGGCAGGTATTGCTTTCCCTGCTGTCATCGTAGCTTCTATGCGTTTCCCTTGAGATGTTTGTTCATGCACGTGCTTACGAATAAGCGCTCCTACTGACAACCTCTGTATGTGGTATTTATTTTCTAACAACTCTCCCTGCGTTCCTTTTCCTGACGCTGGTGGTCCTAAAAGTATTATTTTCATATCATGCCATTTTTAACAAGAAATGCTTCTAATTGCTTCTCGAGTTTTATTACTGTTGTCGAATTATGGAATAACGTTTCACATTGTTTTAAACAATCAATAACCCGAAGTCCGGTCGTTTTTGCTCCAAGAGCATTCTCCCTATGTTCCTGCAGTAAAAATTCCTGATATGATTTTTGAAGCGGATTTACTTTTCTTATTTTTAATCGTGTAAATCGAATACGAGAAGGAGCTTTCACGCCAATCAAGGAGAATTGTTTTTGTTTTTTTAAATAAGCAATTTCTGCTAAATTTCTAATCCCATCGACAACATATTTCGTCTTTCCGAAAATTTTTAATCTCTTCATTGCTCTTTTTGCCAATACATCAGGACCAAATTTCCGCCTCATTTCATTTCCAACGTTTTGAAGTATCTCTCTGGTAGATTCAGTAATTCCTCTTTTTAATAGTTCATCACGGATAATATCTGAAAGAATGAC
>CAYRFA010000082.1:0-3312 GCA_964423435.1 uncultured Gammaproteobacteria bacterium
CTTCGTTCATGTAGAGTCGGTTTGCAGAAAGAAGGATGCCGTCTGCTGGAACTGCACTTCCCTGGTGGAGAAGGACAATATCTCCAGGGACAAGGTACGTGGTGTGAATGGTTTGTTGTTTTCCGTCCCGTATGACGGTTGCGGAATGCGTGATGTATTTTTTCAACGCTCGTAATGCCAAACTAGCTTTTCGTTCTTGAATATATCCAAGAGTGGTATTGAGAATGACAGCAAACAGAATGATAATTGTATCTGATATATGGTTGATAAGGATGGTGAGGATTGATGCAAATAATAGTACATACACCAATGGATTTTTCAGTTGCGAAAGAAACACTGAAAGATTACTTGGCGGAGGCGCTTCGGGAAGAATATTAAGTCCAAATTCTGTTCTCCGTTGTATTACCTCGCGCTGCGATAGTCCTTGATATTCTGTTTGCATGTTATGGTTTTATGACAAGTGATGCCGATACGATGAGAAATATGCCGATGGAGTTAAGGATAAATGAAATGCAAAGAAACGGAACTGTTTTCATTTTCGATAATCCCATGAGGCTGACCCCAAGTTCATCGGGAAGGGGTGAGGCAATAATGATGGCGCCAATAACCGGCAGCGTCCAGGAAAAATATTTTGAATGCAGAAGTTTTTTTATATGCTTTTTATGATCGACGTGATTGTAAATATCCGTAAGTTCGTTTGTTAAATTGTCTTTCACGAGATGAAAAATGGTTATATCCCCTACGACTGCTCCGAGTCCAGCTATCAAACCGATTTCTATCGGGTGAAGCGTTTCTGCGAGAATAAGTAGTATCAACGCTCCTGTGGCAACCGTGAATGTTGACACAAAAAGGATTCCGGCAATAAATGCGCCGATGTAGCCGCCGTTGCCGAGGTGGGTAAGTAACGCATGGAATTGGTTGTTTTGTGAAAGCGCAAACGCAACGCACAATCCCAGGAAGGTTATAGTGAGGTTTTTATATTTCCATGCGGTTGCATGATGTTTGGCAGTAGTACGTCGCTTGCGGCGCATGTATTAAGTATACACTATAGAACACTGTATTTATCCGTAGAGTATATATTTCTATCTGTTACCCATAACAAATCTCTACGATCGGGGGATTTTGTTGTAGCTAAATTTCTTATTATTTCGTTAGGCAGGTGGCGGCGGCGACGGTGTCGGATTTGTCGGTAAAGCGCATGAGGATAACGCCGCTGGTAGCGCGGCCCAATCGTGGAATGGAAGCAATGGGAAGTTTGACAACCTGGCCCTTGGTTGAGGTGATGATAAGTCCTTCTGTATCGCTTGGGATAATCTGCGATACAATGACTTTTCCTGTTTTGTCTTTTACATCTGCTACTTTTACTCCTTGGCCACCCCTCCTCTGTTTTGGAAATCCAACTATTGCTGTTTTTTTACCGATCCCTTTTTCCATGATGGTGAGGAAATCATGTGATTTATTTTCTTTTGTGATCACATCCATGCTGACAAGATAATCGTTGCCTTTAAGAAGTATTCCGCGTACTCCCATGGTATCTCTGCCTGTTCCACGCACCTCTTCTCCGTTAAAACGGATTGATTTTCCTTCATGGGATACCATGAGGATTTCATCGCTTCCGCCTGTCAGTTTTACCCATTCCAGTTCATCTCCCGGGTCAAGTTTGATGGCAACCAGTCCGTTCCGTCTGATATTTTCATATTCTGTTAATTTGCTTTTTTTGATGACTCCCTTTTTTGTCGCCATGATGATGAATTTGACGCCTTGTTCTTTTTGCGCTTTGGAGTCAAGGGTGTAAGTCAACATAGAAGTTACTTTCTCTCCCGATTCGATGTTAATGACGTTGACGACTGCCTGACCTTTTGCCTGACGGCTGGCTTCCGGCAGATCCCATGCGCGTACCTGGTAAACCTTGCCTTTTTCTGTAAAGAATAGAAGATTATCATGTGTTTTTGCCGATACCACCATGTCGATTGCGTCTTCGTCTTTTGTGGTCATGCCGATGACGCCTTTTCCTCCGCGTTCCTGTGTTTTAAACGAGGTTGGAGGAACCCGTTTGATATATCCGGATGTGCTCATCGTGATAATGGTATCTTCATTGGGAATGAGCTGTTCTTCGCTAAATTCTCCGACTCTGCTTTTGTATACTTTAGTTCGCCTGTTGTCTCCGTATTTTTCTTTGAGTTTGATAAGTTCGTCTTTAATGACTTTAAATATTTTCTCCGGGTGTTCCAAGAGGTCATTCAGATACGCAATTGTTTCCCTGATCATTGCCAGTTCATCTTCGATTTTCTCTCTCTCAAGAGCAGCAAGTTTTCGAAGCTGCATGTCTAAAATGGCGATTGTTTGAATTTCAGAGAGTTTAAACCGAGCCATCAATTTTATTTTTGCCTCATCCGCATCTTTGCTTTTTTTGATAATTGATATGACTTCATCAATGTGATCAACGGCAATTTTCAGTCCCTCAAGGATGTGTTCGCGTTTTTTTGCTTCTGCCAGTTCAAATTCGCTCCGCCTACGAATGACAAATTGGCGATGTTTCAAATATTCTTCAAGAACGAGTTTGAGCGTACATGTTTGCGGTGTATTATCGACAAGAGCAACCATGTTGACTGGGAATGTTGTTTGGAGATCCGTGTATTTATATAAATTGTTGAGTACCTGTTTTGGATGTGCGTCTCGTTTGAGTTCCACAACGACTCGGATGCCATGTCGATCTGATTCATCACGAAGATCCGATATGCCATCGATTTTTTTGTCTTTTACAAGGTCTGCAATTTTAATAACAAGATTTGCTTTGTTTACTTGGTAGGGAAGTTCTGTTATGGAAATAGCTGATTTCCCCTGCCCGATTTCCTCAATTTCTGCTTTTCCGCGCATGACGATTTTCCCTTTTCCTGTTCCGTATGCGAGTTTGATTTCATTGATGTCGTAAATTGCACCAGCTGTTGGGAAATCCGGTCCCTGCACAAACTCCATGAGTTCATCAAGGGTCGTATTAAAAGAATACTCTGGTGTGTCATGGCTTTTATCTTTTCCTTTAACTATTGTGATTTTTCCAATCATGTGAACAAGTGCGTCAACGATTTCATTTAGATTATGTGGTGGAATTTTTGTTGCCATGCCGACAGCAATACCTTCTGATCCCATGAGGAGCAGATTTGGAAGTTTTGCTGGTAAATAAACGGGTTCTTTTGTTGATCCGTCAAAGTTTGGGATGAAATCAACTGTGTCTTTTTCGATATCAAAGATCATTTCTGCGGAAATTGCAGATAGTCTGCACTCGGTGTAGCGCATAGCAGCCGGCGGATCTCC
>CAYRFA010000083.1:0-3244 GCA_964423435.1 uncultured Gammaproteobacteria bacterium
CCTGTTAAATATGGTCCTGGTCCAGAAATTGTTGTTGGTGTTATGTCTGGATTGTGTGTTGTTGTGAAAGTAGGCGTGTTGTCATCATCGTGGCGAGTGTCCGTTGGGATAGGAGTTGCGGTTCCTCCTGGAGGCTTTATACCATTACATGCTCCTAATATGAGAGATAGTATCATGATGCCAGTTGCGCTTCGGACGGAGAATCTACTTAATTTGGAAAACCAATCTATACCTCGTTGATCATCTAGTGCTTTTTGCAGTGCCCTTTTTTCAGCAAATGATTTGAGACCATATACAAGCTCTGCTGCAATTTTCTTGCCTGCATTTGTTTTTCGATCAGAAGTTTGGATATGAGCAGCTTCACGTCTTTCAAAAGTTATTTGTCGAACTTCTGCTTGAAATCGATTCCAGAGTTTTTGAATTTTTCCTTTATGTGCGTCAAAGGAATCTGTTGTGTATGCATGATCAATAAGGGTAGTTAATGACTTTAGTGTTGTAGCGACTGATTCAGGAAGGTATGTTTCAAGGCTAAATGCGGTTGTTGCAGCGATCATATCCGCTTTGATAGCGGTGGTAATTTCAGCGACCCACGTTTTTATCCGTTGTGGACTTACACCATGGGATGCTGCGTAGGCATTGATTTTATCGTGGGCCGCGTCAACGAGTCCTGCTATACCATCATGAAGCTGTGTAAATCCTGTTTGTGCACCTGGTTCAGAAGAAATACCAGCACCAATACCCAGTCGACCCCAACTAGAGGTAATAACACTTTGGATTGTTTGTTCGTTGGATGCGTGGTCTGTCTGTGGTCCTCCAAAAATGACGGTAAGTTTACCAGTAGGATGTCCATATTCATCATGTTGTTCAATAGTTCTTGGAGCGTTTGATGTATCCAGTCGTTCTCGAAGAATAGCGCTCCATGCATCTTGCAATAGTGCATCTGCGCTGATCGTAGATAATCCTGCGCGTGCAGCTTTAATTTCTGGAGTTTTTATACGTGCATCTTCAATTGCTGTCTCAATGGGTAAGACAAAAGAATCTACTTCATCGTGAACGGCACTAATTTCTTGTTCATACACATCAACAAGACTATCTGCACGAGCTATTCTTCGAGCTTCTGTTCGAATACGTGCTATTTGTCTCGCTCGAGCTTTTTCAAAACGCCATGTGTCGAATTGATCTCTGAGCGCCTCTCCCAATGATCCTCGTGATAAAGATCCTACTGCTTCAGCGGTCATAATAATGTCTTATAGTACTATCTTTTCTGTTTAGTGTCAAATAATCAAAAAAAAGACCCACGATGGGGTCTTTGGACAGGAAAAGATATGTTTTTCAAACCGATGGTGTGTGTACCAAATCATAGTTCTCGTGGACAGATACTATGTAGTATCCAATATATATTATGGGTTCGTCAAGAGGGGAACAAACTGTTTGAGTAGGTCAGTGGTTAAGCGCGGAAGTTCTGAAATAATTCGCCTTTGGGATTTTGGAAGAAATTTCGCTAAATCCTGATGTAGCTCTTTTGTTTCCCATGAGAATATAGCCTTATGTAATGTTTCATAGTTGAACTGTTCGCCATAAAAAGACAATTTTTTCTCAATCATCTTTTTTGTACATACTGTACCCGTATGCAACAAATACCAGAGATCATAAACGTCCCTTGCTTTTTTACGATTGACTACAGCACGGATTTTTTCAGCAAGAATTTCTTCTTTTGAAAGTGCATCAACGAGAGACGTTCCGACGATGGGAAGCGTTGTTTTTACCGCTGCTACCTGCGGTGTGAGTACGTTTTCGCGTATCGAAAAATCAAGTTTAATCGTCAGCGGATGACCTTGTGAAAAACTGGGAAGAGAAATTTTTGCGCTTTCTCCTGCAATCGTTTTTACCTCTTTGATGGATATGTCCGGAATTTCCGATTTCAGGCGGGCAACGGTTTGTTTTGCCTGATCAATCGGATGATCTACCTTGGATGATACCGTAAAATCTAAATCTTCGGAAAAACGATCAGATCCATATAAAAGTCGTAACGCTGTTCCGCCTTTGAAAAAAAATGTTTTTGGTTTGACGGTTCGAAAGAACATATCCAAAAACTTTATCTGAACGTATTCCCGCAGGATGGTATATGCGTCAATCTCCTGCTTATTGGCGATGGTTATTGCGGTTATTTGGTCCATCATAGAATATGACAAGATGTAAGAAATCGTTTAAACTGTGGAATACGCGCTTTATGACAATACGAACGGAATAGTTGCGTTCGTGAAACAGTCATATCCATTTCGTCAAGAGGAAAATTTCGTAGTCCCTTTGACATGAAGTACAGTGCATCAAAAAGCGCCTTGTGGGGAGTTGCGATAAGATAGTTATTTTCTTTGATAAATCCGTAATAAAAACGGGGCGTCATATGTGCATATTCATACGTTTTCTGTTTCTCCACAGTTTTCCTTCTTGCGGTGGTTATTGACGTCGTGACAAAAGGAAATTGTTTGAGGATCCCATAGCGCGACAATGCTGATTCCAAACTCACATACGAGGGTTTATACAGCATATTTGCAATAGTAAAGTCGTGAACGTGTGCATCTTTTAACTTATACGATCCGGGAGTAATTCTTTCAATAACATGTGCTTTTTCTAATCGTTGGAGGAGTTTATATGTCGTATTATCATTGGTCAGTCCGCATATCTTTTGGATATCATGTTTTGAAAAAATTCCCAGTCCTGCGGATTGTAATTTTTGATATACATCGAATTGTTTCAACGATGCCATAATTAGTATTAATGTATACCAATCTATACATCGTTGTCAAGAGCTAAAAGCACTATGGGTTCGTCAAGAGGGATTTCAAGAATGTTACCCATCGAGTTCTTGTTTTGTGAGATTTGCTTGTTTGAGAATTGAGGAAAGCGTGCCTGATGCGATTTGTTTGTGATTGGGGACGATGACTGTTTGCAGTTTTCCTTCACGAAGACCACGCAATTTTATATGGCTACCTTTTTGGGAAACAATAACAAACTTGAATTTTTTCAAACGATTAATCAATTCCCGAGCTGAATACAATTTAGGCATACTGAATTGTTGGAAACAGCGTTTCGAGCCGAAGGTTTGGTAGAGCGAGATTGCCTTTAGGAACTTTTTCATCTTCAAAATACAATTCCAATGCTTCTTCGAGATTGGAAAGTGCTTCTTTTGTTGTTTTTCCTTGGCTTGCAATTTCTACTTCAATGGCTTTTGCTACATACCAAT